>JAMIQD010000303.1:0-7265 GCA_035914755.1 Pseudobdellovibrionaceae bacterium
ATCTGCGTAGTTGCGGCCGATGGCCCAAATATTTCGAATGATCATGGGAGAATCCTATCAAAACGGCGAAGGTGCCAAAGTCCTTCGACTATATCAAATTCCATAAACTGAGCGGGGCTCCAGTTCCAATAGCGAGTTTCGAGCAGGTCTGTATCTGCCGGAATCAGAGATAGGGAATCCTCGATCCAGTCATGGTGAGTGCAAAGGTAAACCACATCTCGCTGTGAAAATTTATTTTCGAGAGACAAAAGAAATTGCTGGATGCGAGCCTGAAAAACTTCTGAGGTTTCAAAAGGTTCTCGTTGATCGAGATCGCTGACGATTTGAACCTGAGATTGGCAGAGTTGTGCCGCCGGCAATAATGTACTCTGTGCCCGAAGGCGCGGAGACGCTAAAAACCGAGTGCCACGAAAAAAATCACCGGACGAGATGAGTTCCGCCACGCGGCGTGCCTGCTCGTGACCACCTTTCGTTAAATCCGGGTCTCTGAGAGGGGAAGAGTCTTTTTGTCCATGCCGAAAAAGATAAACCTTCATAGTCCTCATGATTGCTTTTAAATAGGCCTTTTGATACCTTTGACACTCACTGTCTGGAGCCTTCATGAAAAAAACTGTCCATCGCTTTGTCTCTGACGATTTCACTCTCCGAATCGCGGCCGTGGATTCAACAGAGGTCGTTGCAGAGATGCAGCGTCTTCAGAAAACCTACCCTTTGCCAACGGTGGCGGTGGGTAGGGCTATGACAGGGGCCCTCTTACTGGCAAGCCACCTCAAAGAGGGGCAGCAGGTCGGATTATATTTTAAAGGCAATGGCCCCCTCGCGGCGGTTTATGCTGAGGCCAACTTTGAGGGACAGGTTCGGGGTTACTCGCCGGTTCCGTTATTTGAACCCCCGAATTACGATAAGGGGCTTAGTTTAAAAGATTATATGGGAGAAGGGCTTCTGACGGTGACTCGGCATCTTCCCTTTCAAAAGCAGCCCCACAATGGCACAGTGGAGATGGTCAGTGGTGAGATCGGCGATGATATTGCTCACTATCTGATTCAGTCCCACCAGATTCGCAGTTTGGTTTCGCTCGGGGTTTATTTGGATACCTACGGGCAAGCGAAAGCATCTGGAGGGGTGATTTTAGAAGTCATGCCCGGAGTGGAAGAAGCTCTCGTTGATCAAATCCAAAAAAATGCCGAGGCCTTTAAAGAAAATATTTCGAAGATGCTTTTAGATGGAGCCGAACCCATTGATTTGGTGAAACCTTATTTAAAGGGGATTTCCTTTTCTAAACTTGAGCATGATCACCCCGTGGCCTATTATTGTCCGTGCACGAAGGATCGAGTGATTCGGGCTCTAGAAACGATGGGGCTTTCGGAAATTGAGGACATGATTACGAAGAATGAGCCTGCGGAGGTCGTTTGCCAAATGTGCGGGCGCCCTTACGTGGTTCCTGTTGCGGAACTGAGTGAACTCAAAGAAAAACTGCACAAGGGTAGCCTTCACTAGGTCATTTGGCGCGCGAGGAGCCGGGGTGGGGAGCTTTCGCTTCCTCCGGCTTGCGGCGGGATTTTTTGGTAGGATGTTCAGCTCATAGGTACCGCGACTGCGGCGGAGCTGGGTGAGTGACAAGCCTTTCTAAAGCAAGGGCTGTACCAAAATGAGAATCTAAATAATTTCAAATAGTTAACTGCATGGTGCCATTCTGCTCAAAGTTGGGTCTTATTAAACTACTGAAAAGAGTGTGATTTTGTCTCTCGAGGTCCAGTTATGGGTTCCCCAAGTTTTTGTTATGGACTGGCTAAGTTAAAGAACAAATCGCGGCCACTGGGGTGTTAGAAATGCGACATCTTCTTTGTTCTATAAATTCAACAGGTTAGAAAATTATCTCAAATTGAGAGCTGCATTTTTTTGGGCGATATTAAAATCTCTCTTTGTGTGCATTTTAAAAATCATTATTAAAATCAATTAGATAAGTCGCACCCAGGAAGTTATTTTTTTTGGCCTGTGCTTTGTATTGGCTAGCAGTAGGAGATTTGAATTCATGTGGAAGTATTTAGCCTTCTTGGCAGTCCCTATTATCACCTTCGCAATCCAGGCTTGCGCTCCTAAATCGCAGGAAGATTGTGGCTTTGTGCAAAACGTTTATGGTGAGCGTATTTCTTGGAAGGGACAATACCCGGTGACAATGTATATTCATGAATCTGTTCCACAACAATATGTTGGCGCGATCGTGGCTGCCGCACAGACTTGGCAAGATGCAGCGGGTAGACCTCTTTTTAATATTGTGACAAATCAACGTGTGACGGGCCCCATTAGTTCTCAAAAGGATTCAAGAAATGTCATATACTTCTTGAGTACGTGGGAGGAAGACAAGGCGGCCGAGCAGGCCCGCACGTCTATCTACTGGATCGGTGATCAAATACGAGAGGCCGATATGCGCATCAACGGAAAGTTTACCTATTATTGGAACCAGCCCGGCATGGCCACTTTGACCCAGGCAAGTTCCGTGAATATTGAAGCTTTGGTTATTCATGAGTTGGGCCATGTATTGGGCTTAAAACATAACGACGGTAGCAACAGCGTGATGGCGACCTATTTGGCAAGCAATACGGACCACGTGAATATTGCAGAAACAGATCGAAGCGCATTGCAGTGTGAGTACTAGCTCTAGTTGTAAATTATTTATGTAAGTTTTTTTAAGTTGTGGAGTTTGCAAGTTTGCCCCTAGACTTGATGGCGGCAAGAACGAGAAAAAGGAGTCAACATGAGACTTAATCAGAAAAAAATGGAAAGTCTTCAGTCCACCGCAGATGCTCTAGAAGCGGATTTGGCGTCATCGTCTTTTGTTGATCACCGTTCTTATCATGAACTTGAAGATACGCCTATTTTAGAAGTTGATGCGCTCACTCAGTTCAAAGCCAATATGCAAATCCTTACGGATTTGACTTCGCGATTGTCTTTTTTAAATCGAGAAATTCGTTACGTCATGAAAGTCGAGTAGTCTTAGACTTTCTTGTTTAATCTGCGAACGCCATCAAAGCTGTTTAGTTTTGGAATCCAAAAAGTGACATAATCCCCAGTGCGCTCCCGAGTCATGCCTTCGGTGATGACGGGCTTATCAAAATCGAAATCTTCGCGGAATGATTGGAAGTTGCTGGTCGAAAGTTTTCGGCCCTCTTCTTCAATTTGATCCTTGAAGGCGCGTTTTCCAGAAATAGAGGCGCGGTCATCTTTGATTGTGATTTTGACGCTGTCTTTTTCGTGGGCTGGAACATAGGCCTCGACGATATAAAAATCAGGATTCTCACGCAGTCGGTTGCCGCGCTCTTGCAGCTTGTAGAATGGGTCGTCCTCTTTGTTGCTGTATTTTTCATTCTCTTTAAAGAACTTCTTCTTCATTTCAACTTGTTCTTTGAGCATATTGTTGTTCTGAATTCTCAGGGACTCGCGGTTGGCGGCTGCATTTTTCGTGTAAGTTGAGTCGAAGTGTTTATTTTGTTCTTTGAGTTGTTGCTCGTAGGCGCCCTTATTATGGGTGAGACGTTTTTGATACTGCTCGTTGAGTCCCTGCTCTTTGGAAGCCCACTGTTTTTCTTGACGATCGTAGCGGTTCTCGTAATCGTTTTCTTGGCGTTTGAGCTGTTTTTCTTGAAGCTCTTGACGGTCTTTGATTTGCTTTTGTCCGGTCACTGTGGTTGTGTCGTAGTCTTTTTTTATGTTCTCTTGCAGTTTGGTTTGCGCTTTCTGACCTTTTTCGGATTCATTTTTTATCAGTTGCTCATTGCTAGAGCGAATCGTCTCGAGTCGTTTTTGGGAGTATCCTTGCTGTTGCTCAAGATCTTGGCTGAACTTATTTTTCACGTGTTGAATTTCTTGATTTGATTCGGATCGTATTTTTTCGACCTTCTGTTGTTGGAACCTTTCGATTTCTTCGAGTTTTTCTTTGGTATTGGCACGGCTAGTGTCGAGCTGCTCTTGGCGTTGCCTCTGGGTTTCTGTGATTTTGCGGCGGTAATCCATCTCGATGTCGTTAATTTGCGCTTCGCTCTGAGCGCTGATTTTTTGCCGACTTTGATTTGCAACAGCGACGGTGTCTTCTTGTTTTTTTCGAATATGGTTGACCACGGCCTCGCCTTGACTTTGAGCTTCGGCTTTGCGGCCTTCGTAATATTCTTTTAGATCGGCCAGTTGTTTTTCTTGTTCACTGGCGTACTTTTTTCGTTTCTTGCCGTATTCAGCTTGAAGATCGCTGAGGTCACTTTGTTGCTCGCGGCGCGCACGAGAGGCTTCAACTGACATAAAAGCATCTCCTTCCATGGAAAAGCTGCAAGTTGCTGACTCTTAAATTGTAACAAAAACAGAGTGATCTGTCTTAGGGATTTGCACTGGGTGCTGGGCTTTGGGCTTTAGGATTGGGGCAGGCGGGCTGCATTCCTCCCGTGCGGCCAAAGCAGCGCCAGGTTTGTTGGTAGGAGACTCTTTCGTTCGCTTGAAGGGGGTAGTAACGTGCATATTGATGGGGGTCGAGAGTGCTTTCAACCAACCGAACGTCTTGAGTTTCATTGTTTTTGATCTCAAGGAGAAAAACGCGATACTCGGCAAAGCCCTGGGGGCTGTACAGAATCGCAATGAGGAGGGCTGACAGGTAGAGTATTTTCATAATTTAGGGTGTCGAAAAGATGATTTCGTTGCTTATGGCTTTACCTAAGTCTTGAGAGATGCTGACGGCTTGTGCGCTATAGGTGGTTTGCGGTTGCAGGTTACTCAGGTGAATTTCGTGTGAAGTTCGGAGGAGGTTGTCAGCCGATGTCAGAGTTTCTTCGCCCGTAGATTTATTGATGAGTCGAACTTGAGTTGAGGCGGCTATGTCGGTATTCCAGAGTAAAAAGGCATCGGTGAGGGCCACTTCGCCCAAACGGAAATTGCTGATTGTCGGGGTTGTTCCCACAACGCAGGGATTGTAGCTCGCGGTTCCGCTGAGCCAAAAATTTGCGGGGGCCAGGGGTTTCCAGCCACGAGTAAGTAGGTCTTTGTAAGGTTGCAATGGGAGGGACTGATTATTGGGGTCGAAGAAGTGCTCATTTCCGGATTGACCACAGGCAGAGTCTTTTCCTGCCTCAGAAACTTTTCTCCAGATAAGGACGTTGGAGATGTGATGACGGGGCCCCTGGTAATAAATAAGCTCCATGGGTAGGCTGGTTCGTCTCGTCATTTGTAGTGTGCGACTGGCGCATCCCATTCTGGTTGGATGATCGCCATCATTGTTAACGATCTCGCTCCAAGTGTCGTCCACGGGGTCTTTGATTTTAAGTCGGGTGCCGTCGTCAGACAGGAGTGCGAGCTCATAACTGCCTTCTTCGTCGTTTTCTGATAATTGCAGGCTCGTTTCGAATTTAATTCCAAAGTACTCAATGAGTTTATTGCCGCTGTCGTCTTTGAGTACTCCCGTTGTTTGAGTAGAGAAGCCCTCGCTAAACATGCGGGTGGGGACATTGATGTCTGAAAAGAACAGGCTTTTGTCGGACTTTTTTGCGAACGTAATATAGTCGTCCACTTTGTGGAATATCGGCATTACATCTGTTTTGTAGAAAAGACTGCCGAGCACTCCTTGGGTCATAACCTGAGTGCTGTTCCCTCCATCGAAGGGGTCGCAGACGGTTTTATTCATGGGATGAAGATTGAGGTCCACTTTTGAGCTCATGATGCTTCCGGAGGTCACATGGGAGCTGATATTTTCTCTCGTTTCGAAATTTCCGGTGCAGCTAGTGAGTATAAGGGCAATTATTGAGCTTGTGAGTTTTCGCATAATGGCCTCCTGCGACCCGCAAGCTTAGTTTAGAAAACAATCGAGGTAATTTCATTAAGTTACTGGAATCATTTCAAAATAAGTCTCTACATGTTTGACGTATTTTTAAGGAATCCAGTGGCGGGACGGAATGTTTAAAATAGTGTTGAAGGTGTTTACAAAGAACTGCCCCCTTTAAATGTTGATGGCTTGGGAGTTGCTCCTAGGCCACTTCATGATTCCAGAATGCATTCACTGCAAAGCAAAAGTTCGAGAGTCGGAAGAGCGTCCCAACACCGTCGTTTGTTTCGGATCCTTCTTTCGTGCGAGCGACAAGAAGCGACTCAGGCGTTTTCGTTGTCAGCAGTGCCTGCGTACTTTCTCTGAAGCTAGCTTTAGTCGCTGTTTCAGGCAAAGAAAGCGTCACCTCAATGGCCTTGTCTTTGAACACCTTTGCTCCGGCGTTTCACAACGAAGGGCCGCGAGACTCCTAAGGGTTAATAAAAAGACCATCGTGAGAAAGTTTATCTTCTTGGGAATACATGCCAACCTTCTTCTCAAGGCCAGTAATCAAAGCCATCCTGCATCCAACATTGTTGAGTTCGATGATTTAGAGACCTTCGAGCACAGCAAGTGCAAACCCCTCTCTGTCACGATGGCGGTTGAGAGTGGATCAAGGCGCATTCTGGGATTTCGAGTATCGCGGATGCCGGCAAAGGGGCTCCTTGCCGCTATCTCCAGAAAGAAGTACGGAATCCGCAAAGATGAACGCCCCAGAGCAAGAAGGGAGCTCTTTACCGAGATAGTTCCTTTTGTCTGTAAGGGAGCTGTTTTTAAATCTGACATGAACCCCAGCTACGGTCCCGATGTAAAAAGGCATTTTCCAGGGAGTGAGCATAAAGCCTTTAAAGGAAGAAGGGGCTGCGTGGTGGGACAAGGAGAGCTTAAGTCCGGAGGCTTTGATCCTTTATTTTCCCTTAATCACAGTTTTGCAATGGCAAGAGCGAACATGAATCGATTATTTAGAAGGACTTGGTGTACGACAAAGAAGCCAGAGTGTCTTGCTCTGCACTTTGCAATGTATGCTCTCTACCACAACCTAGTATTGATAGAGTAAACGCGAAGAGATATCCGAAATAAAGTCTAAGTACCCATTTACATCGAACTTCTGGCCTTGGATGGCCCGAAGTCAGCGGGTTCGGGACGCAAGTCTCGATTATCAGGAGGAAGGAAGACCTGCGGAGCCTTCTCCTTCATCAACATTTAAAGGGGGCAGTTTCAGTGGGACAAGTCGTGGTTTGCTCGAACCGTGTTCTCAACAATGTGGAAGTAAGCTCGTACCAGCATCTCAAAGGACTCTGGATCTAGAGACTTGAGGTAAGCTACTTTTTCAATATAGGTTCGTTTGGCAACAAGCTCTGTCATGACATCCTGGACTTTCTTCATCTTGTTGAAGTCGTAGAAGTCTTTGTCGTCTTTAACCTGTCCT
>JAMIQD010000304.1:0-1826 GCA_035914755.1 Pseudobdellovibrionaceae bacterium
GAAGGGTCCTTTTTCTGCTAAGGAACTTCAGGACATGCAGAAGTCTGGCCAGATTCATGGTGAGGATTATGTTTGGAAAAGTGGGCTCACTGGTTGGGTTCGAGTCTGTGATCGGCAAGAAATATAGCTCGTAAGCTTGGATTTACATTGGAATTGCGGCGAATTTTTGATATTTTTTTGCCATGATTCAGACAGCCAAAATCCAAATTGCTACTCTTTTAAATCCATTAACGCAACTTGCGGCTCCAGATCTGCAAAAGGTTCTTGAGAGACCAAAGCAGTTCGAGCACGGACATTTGGCTTTTCCCGTTTTTGCGCTTGCCAAAAATCTTAAAAAAGCTCCCCCACAAATTTCGAATGAGCTAGCTATAAAAATTGAGGAGCTTATAAAAGTCGGAGCGGTTCCTTACCTTGAAAAGGTCGAGGCGGCCGGAGGATTTTTAAATTTTACTTTTAAAAATTCGTATCTTCAGGATGTATTTTTTTTGGCGGTTTCCAAGGAAAATATTGGATATTCTAATCTAGGTGAAAATAAAACTGTCGTTATTGATTATGCTTCTCCAAATGTCGCAAAGCCAATGCACGTTGGTCACTTGCGAGCAGCCATGGTGGGGCAGGCGATACGAAATCTAGCGGCGTCTCAGGGATACAATGTCATCGGTGTGAATCACTTAGGCGACTGGGGGAGTCAGTTTGGTAAGTTGGCCTGGGCATATCAAGAGTGGGGCTCCGAATATGATTTTACAGTTAAGCCAATAGACTCTCTATTAAAGCTTTATGTGCGTTTTCATGATGAAGCTGAGAAAAACCCTGAGATTGAGCACCTTGGGGCCGCTACCTTTAAAAAGTTAGAAGATGGTGACCTTGAAATTCGCAAAATTTGGCAGAAAATTGTTGAAGACTCTCTGAAAGATTACGATCGATTGCTTAATGGTCTTTTGAAAATCAAGCATGATGCGATATTGGGAGAGTCTTTTTATACTGACAAAATGGAATCGGCGGTCAGCCTTTTAAAAGAAAAAAATCTTTTAAAAGAGAGCGAAGGGGCTCAGGTGGTTTTCTTTGATGAGAAAGAAAATATGCCTCCATGTATTATTAAAAAAAGTGATGGAGCTTCTATTTACGCGACTCGGGATCTGGCAACGGCGATCTATCGTCATGACGTCATGAAGGCAGATGAGTTGCTATATGTAGTTGGACAAGATCAGTCTTTGCATTTTAAACAGGTTTTTAGAGTGCTTGAGCTAGCTGGCTTTGAGTGGGCAAACACTTGTCATCATATTTCGTTTGGCCTCTACCGCTTCGAAGAAGGAAAAATGTCGACCCGTAAGGGGCGAGTCATCCTCTTTGAAGATGTCATCACAGATGCCATAGCTTTGGTTGAAAAAATGATCACTGAAAAAAATCCCAATCTTGAGAATAGAGAGCTTGTGGCAAAACAGGTGGCAATCGGCGCTGTTATTTTTAATGATTTAGTAAATGATCGTGTTAAAAACGTATTGTTTGATTGGGATCGAATTCTCAATATGGAGGGGGACAGCGGGCCTTATGTTCAATACACGACAGTTCGTTGTAAAAGTATTTTGCGTAAGTATGGCAAACCCGCGCCGACCAAGGCCTCGATCGAGTTAAGTAGCGAAGAAGAGCGTAAGCTTCTTTTCCAACTCCTTCAGTTCGAAGATATTTTAGCTGGCGCCTATAAGCAGTACAGGCCTAATATTCTTGCTCAGTACCTTCTTGAGGTTTGCGGGAGTTTCAGCCATTTTTACCACAAATGCCGTATTTTAGGAGAGTCTTCAGAGGTAGAGTCTTCGCGAATCGCACTT
>JAMIQD010000305.1:0-2349 GCA_035914755.1 Pseudobdellovibrionaceae bacterium
GCGAAAAATTCCTGCCTGAAAAATCCGCATTGCCACCAGCCCCTGAGGCCCGGTTCCGCGGATTAAGCGCAGAAGGCGAGTCTCTAACAGATCCTCTCGATGATGTCCCAGGGCTAGGACTTCTGCTCCGGCTTCGGTTTGCACACTAGCAAAGGAATGATATCGAAACTCTCTCAGCTCCGCTTCAGATTGAAGCTCTGCTCCCTCATGGTTTCTCTCATGAAATAAAATATCGTGATGACGACAAAACTCACGGCAAAAAACCAGAGCCTGGTCTCGGTACTGTTTATTTGGGCCCGTTCCGTGATGAACAAAACACGCTTCAATATTATGTTTTCGAACTCTTTTTAAGGACCATAACAAAGACATCGAATCTACGCCGCCAGAAAAACCGACGAGGATTTTTTTATCTTGAATCTTGTTTTCGTTGAGCTCTCGCCATAAACGATGCTCTAAATCTACCCAATGATTCAATTCGAATCTCCGATCGCCACAGTTTTGATATTGCAAAACTCATAAATCCCAAAAGCACCAAGCTCTCGCCCATAACCTGAGTCCTTCACTCCGCCAAAAGGCAAGCGAGGATCCGACTTAACAAAGTCGTTCACAACCACAAAACCTGCTTCCATTTTTTTTGATACCAACTCCCGAGCTTGCTTTTCATCTTGAGAAAAAATACCCCCGCCCAAACCATAGACAGAGGCGTTCGCTATAGAGAAAGCTTCGTCAATATTGCTTGCCCTGACTACAACAAGAACTGGGCCAAAGAGCTCTTCCTCGTGAACAACCGAAGAATCTCGCTCAAAAACAACAAGCGTCGGCGGGTAAAAGGCTCCCGCTTTCTCGGGAATACGTCCGCCCAAAACCACCTGGCCGCCGGCAGCAACCAGCTTATCAACTTGCCGTTGCAACTGAGATTGAAACCGCGCGTGAGCCAAAGCTTCAACCGGATAAGATCCCAATTCATTTTTTAACAAAGCGACGAAGGACTCAAAAATTTCTTTACAGGCAATCACTCTTTTGACGGCGATGCAGCTTTGCCCGTTGTTGATCATTCGCCCTGCAGAGCAAAGGCGGGCTGCCTTTGCAAGGTCCGCATCGGGCAAAACAACGTAGGCATCACTGCCCCCCAGTTCAAGAACTGTTTTCTTGAGGGCCTCGCCCGCAACCTTCGCCACCTCACGGCCACCGCGAGTGCTGCCAGTAAAGGTCACACCTCGTATCACCGCAGACCTTATCACGCGCGCCGTCTCTGAGTGATCCATTCTCATGTTAAAAATCAAAGGAGCTGCGAATAAATCCTTAAACATTTCTTCGATCCTCTCCGCACACCCCGCGGTGATGTCGGAGTGTTTTAGCAAAATAACATTGCCGCTCAACAAGGCGGGAGCCGCAAAACGTACAAACTGCCACACCGGAAAATTCCAAGGCATGATCGAAAGAATCACCCCCAATGGCTCAAAATAAATTTCTGAAGATTTGTATGCAGATGCTACCTTCTGGGGAGATAAAAACTCAGCCGCTCGAGAGGCAAAATATGCACAGGCAAAGGCGGATTTCTCAATCTCTGCTTGGGCCCCAGAAATACTTTTGCCCATTTCTTGATGAATGATCTGAGCGAGAGACAGACTCTGCTCGCGGAGCCTCGCCGCCATCAAATTCAAAATCGCTGCCCTCTGCTCAATCGAAGTTCTTCGCCACGCCTCAAAACTCTCGCGGGCTATTTCTAGCTTCTGATCAATCTCCGCTAAGGTCCCATAGCTGTATGTTTGCACCACTTCACCCGTGGCTGGGTTGATTGTTTGAAACACCAGTGCCCCCTGACTGAGGGGATACTACCGTGCCTAGATCTCGGTGAAAACCTGATAAAACGATATGACGAGGCCTAGCAAAAGAGCTGCCGTCATGACTCCCCATGATAGTACTTTGTAGGCCTTTTCAACTCTCAGTGCACTTTTGGTGTAAGAAGAATTATTGAAAATCGGAATGGGACTCAGCGCTATCTTGATCAGTTGATGTGCACTTGCGCAAAACAAAATAACTGTGAGCAAAGAAAGTACATAGGAATTCATACCCCTCTGATCGGCTCAAAATGATATTTCTTTAGTCCTTAGGGTGATCTTTTTTCATAATCTCGACTTCGGCCGAGATTTTGAACTTGTGGGTTTCAGCGAACTTTGAAAATTCTTTCACCAAATCAATCTTTTGAATCATTGCGACTAGCTCTTTGCTCATCCTCTGCGTGATTTCATCATTGGATTTTGCAGCACTTTGCAGAAGAACCTGAAGAACATCTTTAGGAAGCTTAAGCTCTCCAAGGTAGCCGCGAATGCTCTCCTCGGTCATAAA
>JAMIQD010000306.1:0-7670 GCA_035914755.1 Pseudobdellovibrionaceae bacterium
GCGGAAAACGAAAAAACTGGAGCTATCGACGGCTGCGTTCATCTCGAAAAGCAGGCAGAGAAGTGTTATTTGGGAATGCTCGCCGTGAGCCCGGCTTTGCAAGGCAAGGGTTTGGGAGCTATGTTTTTGGAAGAGTCTGAGGCTTTTGCGCAGTTTTGGGATTGTGCTTATATCTATATGACGGTTATCACGCAAAGAACAGAGCTGATAAGTTGGTACGAAAAGCATGGATATACAAAAACCGGAGAGACGAAGCCATTTCCCTATGGGGACGAAAAATTTGGTTTACCCAAGGTGGATGATTTGCAATTCGTTGTCCTTCAAAAGAAAATATAATTTAGATGTGGATAAAAGCAGTTTTTGTTATTTTTTTTCTTGCGGCAATGAGTGTTGGCGCGGCAATGCCACAACAAGAGTTTTTACAGCAATTTCAAAGCTCTCGCATTCTGTTTCCTGATGAAAGTTCGCCTTTAATGGCAGATCACCCAGGGCGATATTCGCCCTTATTACGATTTGTTTTTGAAAATATTTTTTCTTGGGCCCCCACGGGGGCAAGTTCGGGTCTAAGTGAAAAGTGCGCTTCAGAATTGTGGGGTAATCGGCTGAAGGATCCACGCATAGCTCGGTCCGCTCAATTGCAAGGGGCCTTGATCCAGAAATACTTTAGAGATTGCAGTGTCGAGCTCGAGAACGGCACAAAGAGTGACATTGTGAATATGGCGAAAATGATGTCTATCGAGCTCGATTCTCGCCACCATCCATTTTGGCGCCAAGTTGTTTTTAATTTGCCCGGGAATATAAAACTCAAGGGTCTTTTGGCGCTTAAGGGGGATTTTAAAAAGCGGCCTTTAGTAGTGATGAGGCTGGGGGTCTACTCAGACGTGCAGCAATTTCTGCCCGAGCGCCCTTGGTTGATGATGTTATTTGAGCAAGCTCCTTTTAATGTTTTGGTTTTAGAGAGCATGTCGGGTGCGGATTTTATTGCGAACAATTCTAAATTTTCTTTCGGCGGTTACGACGAGGGTATTCAAAATATTTTAGTGGGACAAATTCTAAAAGATTCCAATGAGCCACTAAGCCATCTTGTTGAAAGTTTGCATTTGTTTGGCGTGAGCCTTGGCGGTCATGGTGTATTTTATGGTTCGTTATTAAACTCTCTCAACTCTCCGAAAGGGCAACCCCTTTATCAGAGCTTTATGGCGGCTTGTCCTGTTGTGAACTTAGAGGCGACAATGCGCGAGTTAACACAGAATAAACCTTCGGGTTATTTTATTGATCTGTGGTCTCGCAGAAGGCTCGATGGCCTTAAAATAAAAATGCCATCTATCAATGAGCACGAAGCTTTTGCCTTTTTAGATAAGACGGTATCCGAGGTGGCTAGGACTTACCATGGGGGGCTTTCTTACGTGAGTGCAGTAAAGCTTCCGCCGGGAGTTGTGGACAGCGCAAGCTTCTGGGAACTCAATGACTTTTGGCCACACTATAAGAATGTATCAGAGCCATTTTTGGTTTTCGCCACGCACAAGGACCCGGCTGTTCCCTTTGAATTAAATTCTGAGATGATTCAAAATAAAAAGCTCAACATTCAAAGTTCAAATATTGGCGTCGTGGATTTTTCATTTGGGGTTCATTGTACTTTGCCTATTCCTTATGACTGGAAGACTTTAAGTGCCTTGACTCAATCTTACATTCTCTCACATGCGCCCGGCTTTAAAATGAAAGAAAACGTTTTGGAGCTAGAGGTGGGGGATTATGCGGAGAAGCTTAAGCTAAGTTACCTCGTTAGGCGGCCAGAGCCTAAAGATAAATTTATCAAAGTTGAAGTAAAAATTGAAGGGCTTGAGGGTAAGAATACGTATGAAATGAGTTTGAACTTACCCTTAGTTGAATTTGATTTTCGGTTTTTGAATGCGGAACTCAGTCCTTCAGAGCAGTCGATGGTCGAAAGGTGGGTGAATCAAAATCTTCACCTCAAGATAGTTGAGAAAAACAAAAAGGCTATTTTAAAAACGTCTTGGTCGGTGGCGATTTAGTTTTTTTTAGGCTTTAATGGCGCTTTCGATGTCTGCCGCAATTTCTTTTGGCTCGGTATTTGGAGCGTACCTCTTGATGACGGTACCACTCTTGCCAACCAAAAATTTTGTGAAGTTCCATTTAATCATTTCTGTACCTAAGAGGCCGGGGGCCGAGGTTTTGAGCCACTCATAGAGGGGGGCGGCGTTGCCGCCATTAACGTCAATTTTCGCAAGCACCGGAAAGGTCACTCCATAATTTAGCTGGCAGAAACTTTGAATTTCTTGATCCGTTCCTGGCTCTTGGGCTCCAAACTGATTTGAGGGAAACCCCAATATGGTAAAACCTTGATTTTTGTATTTTTCATAAAGCTTTTCAAGGCCCACGTACTGGGGCGTGAACCCACATTTGCTAGCCACATTCACAACGAGAACCACCTGGCCTTTGTATTTTTCGAGAGACATATTTTCGTTGTTAGGGGTTTTAACCTGAAAAGAATAAAGATTAGCGTCTGCCATGGCTGCTTCTCCATTTGCGGTGAGGTCTGTGTCTTATTGAGACAATCCTCTAAATTGCGTCTCAAATCAAGAACTCCCCTTCAGCTTGTGCCACAGAACACCGATACTATCTATGGGAATGAAAATGAAAAGCTGTATTTTTTCAGTCTTGGCATTTGTTATTGGGGGCGTCTTTGTGATGTCTCCTGGGGATGCTTTTGGTGATCGCTGGGTTGCCGACAAAAGTATAAATACCAATGTGGCGGCGCCGACGAGGCCTCGAAGCGTTGGGACAGTAAAGTCGACGTCAATTCCGAAAAGCACAAATCAAGGTAATTCTACTAATCAAACTTTACGTCCTGGAAGCCGATGTGAGCAGACCTACAACTGTGATAGTTTGTGTGGTATGCAATTTGATGAGAATACTTGTAAGTGTGAACGAGTCAGCGATCCGTTACCTGGTTGTCACCCTTCTCAAGAAAGCACTCCGCAGCCAGCATCACAATCTGCGGGTGCATGCCTCAGCAGATATCAAGCGGAGCTCGATGTTTGCAGAGAAGAAAAGGCGAGTGCATTTCAAAATTGCGATCAGGATAAAGACTCTGGACTCACTCAGGCGAAAAGAGGCCTTTCGGATCTTGCGACTGGAATGGGTCAGCAAAGTGGTGCTCAGGCAGCTTGTTCTGGAATGGGCCAGGCTCTTGGAGCGGCAAATGCGGCGGTTGCTGCTTTTACTCAGACTTGTAATTCTGCAAAGAATTCTTGTGTGTCGAAGTGTAGCTCCTTGAAGCGAGACCTTGATCGTGAACTTTCAAGTCCTACACCTGAATGTATTGGCGCTGATAATTCGGGAGCTGCCGAGTTAAGCCAGATAATGGAATCGGCGATTTCAGAGAATGCCGAATGCCGAACCCTCGACACAAAAGTGCAACAAGGAGTCGCCGCAGTCAACAACACGATGGGGACAGTTCAAGGAGCGATGAATTGTGCTGAGCAATTGGATACGACTCTGTTGTATTGTAAGCAAAATCCCAATGCGATTGGTTGTTCGGTGATGGCGACGGATTGTTCTAATCCCACGATCGCTTCGACGAGTCCTATTTGTATTTGTGCAAAAAATCCGAGTGATCCCTCTTGCAGTGTTTCAATGAAAGCAGGCTCGGGTCGAGGCGGAGCTACTGACTTGGCTTCAAGTGCAGGTCTCACCGGCGGTAGCGCGGGAGGCGGAGGCGCCGATATGGGGCTCGATAATGTAGACTGGCAAGGGCGAGAGTGGAAAAAATCAAATGATACAGCTGAAGATCCCGGCGGAAGTAAGGGCGGACGCCCTATTCAAGATGGCAGCGCAGGCAATGGTAGCGGCGGCGGCGAAGGCGGTGGTGCCGGCGGTCCTAATGCTGTCAGTGTTAATAATGGTTTCCGTGGTGGCGGCGGCGGAGGCGGCGGTGGCTTCTACGGCGGCGAAGGCGGTAGTGGAAGTGCAGCGGCTAAAGCCGCAGGCGCAGCAAATTCAAAAAATCCTGACCTAAGAAACTTTTTACCTGGCGGAAAATTTGACCCTCGATCTAGAGGTATTGCAGGTATTTCGGGTCCAGATGGAATCACCGGCCCTCACTCTAATATCTGGCAGAAAATTCAAAATCGCTATCAGGCCGAAAAACCTCGGCTTATTCCTTAAGCGGTTCTATTGAAGCGCGCCTAAATCAATGTGTGCAGAGTCTGTAAAGCTTGGCCGCGAGCCTGGGCATCGACAAGAACGGTGATGCTCATTGCGCTGATCATCATCTTGTAGGTCTTAATTTTAGCTTTCTCGAGAAGGCTAATAACTTGCTCCGGAATTTCGGCGGAAGTAGAGCCTGTGCAAGTCAAGGTGACCGTAGAAAAATTTTTTGGGTCTAATTTAAAATCAGGGTGATTGGTCAAAGCAGTTTTTGTCGCGCTTATTATTTCGCTCGGACCAGTTACAAGAAGAATGGATTCGTCTTCGCGCAGATCAAGGTCTAAAATCTGTGGGAATGCTATTTGCTTTTGTTCAAGGCAGATTTTTAAAGATCCGATCAAGGAGAGGGATCTTTTTGCCGAAATTTTCAAAACGATTTCATGTGAGTTTAAAGATAGGGGTTTGCAAGACTCAAACATATTTAATCCCTCTTGCACGATCGTGCCATCCGAAGTTTTTGTTGATGCGGGGCCAATGTAAAGTTTCACGTTGCGAATTTTGGCAAGTTCCACAGAACGGTAGTGAAGCACCTTCGCACCCCAAAAAGTCATATCCATCAGCTGATCATAATTTAATTCATTTAGTGGTCGGGCCTCGCGTACGAGATTAGGGTCGGCGGTGAAAATGGCTGGGACGTCTTTTAAAATTTCGCAGCGATCTGCATTGAAGTACGCGGCCATGGCCACGGCAGAAGTATCAGAGCCCCCACGTCCCAGCGTCGTGATTTCTTTTGTGGAAGGAGACACTCCTTGAAAGCCTGCCAAAATGACGACCTTGCCGTGATCAAGCGCCTCTTGAACACGAAAGGCTTTGATATCGGCAATAAAGGCGTTGATGTGAGAGTCGGTCGTTAAAATTCCCGCTTGGCTACCAGTAAAACTAATCGCCGGGCAGCCGAGATCATTGAGGGCCATGCTCATGAGCGCCATACTTATTCGCTCTCCCGCAGTGAGCAGCATATCCATTTCGCGCTGTTGCGGGCTTGATGAAACTTGGTTGGCTAGGTCGATGAGTGAATTTGTTGTTTTGCCCATGGCGCTAACGACAACGACAAGATGATGTCCGGATTTTGCTTGTTCTGCGATTCTTTGCGCGACTGCTTTTATTTTGGTGGGTTCAGCTAGCGTGGCGCCACCGTATTTTTGTACAATCGTTTTCATAGAGAGTAATCATTCCCGAGCGATTTTTGAGTTTTTGTCTATCACAAAATTTGAAACCATTTTTGTCGCGCCTTTGGGGACTCGAATGTAGTGGTTTTCAACTTGCCGAGGAATGTAACCCAAAAGCAACTCTGCATTCAAATCCTTTAAAGACTTTCGCGTGACACCAAGATGATCAGCAATCGCGTCAAGATCGGCCCCGCCTGGGACAAGGACAACTTCATAGTTCAGGGGTGTGAGTTTTTCGAGATCACGAAATCCATATAGGTTAGGAGCCTTGGCAATGAGCATTGCGGCAAGAATTTTAGGGACATACTCTTGAGTTTCTACAGGCAAGGCCCCAAGTTTGACAAGCTGCCAGTAATCTCTAGTTTGGTGTTTCTTTATTTGTCGTCTCAAGCCGGCCTCACCCATATTGTAACTTGCAGCGACAAGGTACCAGGAGCCGAATTCTTCTCGCAGGTCCTTCAAATATCGAATGGCTGCTAAGGTGCTTTTTTTGAGATCGCGGCGTTCATCGAGCCACCAGCTTTTGCGGAGTCCATAACGATTTCCAGTGGGTTCGATGAACTGCCATGGGCCGACGGCATCCGCATGGCTGACCGCACTTGCGGAAAAACCGCTTTCGATCATGACCATAAAGGCCAGATCCGTCGGAAGATTGGCTCTTTGAAGTTCAGCTTGAATGAAAGGCATGTACTTTGACGAACGGGCGAGCCACTCTCGAAACCATTTTTGCCCACGAGTTTGGTAGTACTGCACCCATTTGCTTACTTTTTTATTGTAAGTGACAGGGAGGTCGAAAATAAGTGTGTTGTTGCCTGAGTTCCGAACTGAATTTTGAGTCAAGGATTGCAATTTTTCTTTGAGAGAGGGGCTCTTAACCGCAGCTTCCACAGATGGAATCCATGCGATAGAGAAAAGTATTATTGCCGCCAACAAACAGAACTTCATATCTAACATTATGGGTGCGGCAGCAAGAGGGCGTCGAGCACATTGAACAAAAACTAGGCTTATGGGATTTTGACGCCAGCTTCGAAGAATGACAATATTCTGGCGCCTAGACTTTCATCTCGGAAAAGATTTCCCTCGGCTCAGATGCAAATAACTTGAGTCCAAAAACATTCAAAAATATAAATCCAGACCTAAGCAGTGCGGGAGTAAGATGGCATGCCCCTTGCTCCTTCTTAAGAAAGAGGGGGCCGCATGAGTACAAAAGGGGTTTATTCAGCACTGAGTGGTGCGCTTGCTCAAAGCTTGAAACTCGATACCATCGCCAACAATTTGGCCAATGTGAATACTCCTGCTTTTAAAAGAGATCAGCAACTTTTCAATGAATATCTAACTGCCAATGAAAAGCCCCCCGAGGTTATTCAGGTTCCAAGAGTCCCAGGGTCCATCGAAAGTTTTTACGATATGCAAGGCGGCGACAAAAGTTTTGTCGATACCAAGGGAACATTTACAGACTTTTCTCAGGGAAGCCTCCGGCCTACGGGAAATACTCTCGATGTCGCCATTGATGGAAAAGGCTTCTTTGAGGTAGCTACACCGACAGGGGTTAAGTTGACTCGCGCTGGAAACTTTACTTTGGACGGAAATGGCCAGTTGGTTACTAAAGATGGTTTTCCAGTTCTAAGGGGCGGAGAGATGGGACAAGATCCCGCCTCACGGACGATTCGGTTTGACTCCAGCGGGCCCATAACAATCTCAGACAACGGAGATATTTCGCAGGGGACGGAAGTCGTTGCTCGCCTTTCTCTGGTCGACGTTAAAAACCCCGATTCATTGCAAAAAACTGGAAATTTACTCTACGGCTTTAAGCCAAACATGGCTCCCGAGATGACAAATCTAACAAATCCAAGTCTCAAGCAGGGTTTCGTCGAAGGCAGCAATGTGAATATCGTTCAAGAAATGACAGATATGATTCAAACCAATCGAGTCTTCGAGAGCACTCAAAAGGCAATCAGTACATATGACAGCATGTCCGACAAGCTTGTGAATGTTGTTGGTAAGACGAATTAAGGTTTAGCAGGAAGGGTTTAAAATGTTGAAAAGCTTGAATACTGCAGCGACAGGGATGGCAGCACAGCAGACAAATATGGATGTCATTGCCAATAATATCGCAAACGTATCCACTGCGGGATTTAAAAAATCTCGTGCTGAATTTGAAGACCTCGTCTATCAAACACAAAAAGAACCGGGTACTGCAACTGGAATGAACTCTTATTCACCAAATGGGGTTCAGGTCGGTCTTGGCGTGCGCACAGCTGCAGTTCAAAA
>JAMIQD010000307.1:0-3253 GCA_035914755.1 Pseudobdellovibrionaceae bacterium
ACAAACACTTTGTCTACCCAGTGAACGGCGTGATCACCCGGGCCGTTGAAGACATCCGAAACACTCTCGGCAATGTGCTCTCTTGCTTGCAACTCGGAGGTCGAGTTTACTTTATGAAGGGTCCAGGTGTGGATCCCGAAATTCCGCAGGCTCTCAAAGAATACGGAGAGTATTACCAACTGATAAAAGACATCCCCTACTCTTTGCCAGAAACTCCTCATCAACGTCGTTTAGTTATTTTTGAAAAAATTAAAAATGCCCCTTTGCCCGAAGATGACGAGGGCGATGAACTTTTAATGGAAGAGCTTTCCGGCGACGAACGCCGGCGTTGGAGTCAACGATGATGACCGAAATCACATCTATCGAAAACGAACTTTTCAAAAAATGGAAGCTCCTTGATAGTGCCAGGGGCATTCGCAAGTCGGGAGAGTTTTTCTTGATGGGAGAAAAACTTATTCGCGAGTTCTTACAAGCATACGATCACCCAACTCTCTCCCGCTTTAAGATTAAAGGCGAAATCATCACTGAAGATCTCAAGGCCCTCACTCCGAGCTTTTCGACGAAAAACAAGTCTCGACCGATCACGATTTTTAAGCTCGCAAAGAATTTATTCAAAGAGATCGACTTCGTTGGCACGCACTTCAATCTACTCCTGCTTGAGCTCCCAGAACTCGAGGTTTATAATATCGGAGCGAGTGCCCAGGGTCTTGAACTCATCACTCCCTTAGGAGATCCCGGAAATCTCGGCGCCACTCTTCGCTCCGCACTTGCCTTTGGGGCAAGCAAAGTGATTTTAACCCAAGAGGCGGCATTTCCATTTTTGCCTAAAGTTATAAAAGCCTCTGCGGGAGCGGCTTTGCATATTCCACTTTTGCGTTTTGGCCCCCTCTCAGATCTTGCAGGTCATGAGGTCTATGCTCTCGATGCCGAAGGAAGCGACCTTGCAAAGTTTCGTTGGCCGCGCAATTTGCGACTCTTGGTAGGCGAAGAGGGGCCTGGCCTTGCGGGACTGAAGGGGCTTATGAAACTCAAAATTCAGACCGGAGAAGTTGAGTCTCTCAACGCAACAGTCGCGGCCAGCATCGCTCTTTACAGTTACCGTCAATCCTTTAGCAGGGAATAAGTTTTGGCAGAAGATCCGCCGGTGGCGGGGTCTCCCAAAGACTTAAGATATAGCCGCCGCCGCCAGAGCCTGTTGGCTTGACTGCCACGGCGCCAGACTGTTTCAAAAGATCCATATGTTTTTGCGGAGCCCCCTCGGTGAGCCCCCAGCGTTCAAAAACTCGGTTTGCCAAATCAAAGCCTTTTTTTAAAAAGTCTCTGCCAGCTTTTTCATCCTTTTGAAACAGGGCCTTTTCGCAAAGTTCAACGGCCTCGCGCATCTGAGAATCCAAGTCCTTACCAAGCTCTGGATCCCGAGAAATGAGATCTTTCACTTTATTAACACACTCTATAGTCACACCCCTCTTGCCTGAATAAGAGATGTACCACTGCGGAGCCCACTCCAGACGCAAAGGGCGAGGTTCGTGATTTCTTTGATAATACAAAGCCTGACCTCTTAAAGAAACTGCAATATCCACACCGCTGCTTTCGCCATGGAAAAGATTTTCTAAGGTACGAGCAAATTCAAACATTTCTTCTGCAGTGACAACACCAATGGAATTCATCCACCGGGTGATAGCAACACAAAGAGCCGCAGAGGCCCCCATTCCAGCTCCGACGGGAATGGAGCTTTTTAGAGTGAGCTCACCAACAAGAGAGGCTTTTTTTATTTTTTTGAGTTCGCAGGCTTTTTCGAGGACTCCCCACACAAGAAGTTGCAACTCCTCGCCGTGCTCCCCGTGAAGATTCAGGGTCAGAGAGTTCGCATTCGTCGGGCAAACATAACTCAAATCTAAAACGCGAGAACGGAGCGGAAAAACCAAGGCCGGAATTCCGCGCAGAACTGAATGTTCTCCAGCCAAAATCCACTTACCAGGTACTTGAGTTGAATAGGTTTTCATGTCGTGACCTCTTAAAGAGAGGAAATCACTCTAAACTGATCCTGCCAATATTTTTCTTGAGCTTGGGCCATTTCTTTTTGATCAGGGCGCCATAAAAAGTGTACATTCGCTCCGGCATCCATCGTCACGAGGGGGCCGTCGTTGTTCTTATTCCAAAACTTTAAAATCTCTTCTAAAACCCTTTGTGATCCCGAAGTCATATACATAAACGGAGGCTGGCTCGTCGCAAAAAGAGCATGCATATCCCAAAACTCCGCCCAAACGATTTCAAAACTTTGACGCCAATCTTGAGACTGGAGCGAATGCTTTAGCTGCTCAAGGCGCTTCTCTGCCCGCTGAATACGTCCCGGAAAGAGGGAACTCCCAGCTACCAATTTGTGAGCTTCACTAGAAGATACTTCTTTTTTAGAACTTTCTACGATAATCGCTTGGTGGATGAGATTCGCGTACGAAAAAGTTAATGGCTCAGCAAAATCTTTTTGCCAAAGAGCCCATGGGCCATACAAAGAGCGGCACGAAGATCCCGACCCTTGACGAGAAAGGCTCGAAAGAATTTTCTGATCCTCTCCCCAAGGCTGAGGATTGATTTGCTGAAAAGCCTGAGCCGCCGCTATTGTCAGAGCCGCAAAGCTAGAGGCCGAACTCGCAAGCCCGCAGTCCGACGGAAAGTTATTTGCGGACTCAACAAGAAAACCCTGGGTCACGCCCCACTTTATCTTGAGCGCCCCAAAGTGTCGTAGAAATCTCTCTTGCCCCTTCTCCGAGAGCAAAAAAGGCGCCTGGTCGTTTTTTACAAGCGGCGACCAGCTATCTATCGATGAGGACTGGGGGGTGAGACGGACAAAGGTTCTGAGATGATCAAGAGTGTAGGACAAAGAAGCATTCGTCGGAGTATTTCCGGCGACTTCAGTTTTGCCCATGTATTTGATGAGGGCGATATTCGATGGAGCAGAAGCTGTCACAGCTGGCATCACTCTACCCTTCCCTATGAATTTCAAGGCCACGACTTAAGTTTGCAGATCCAATATGTTTTTCGAACGCCCCTCGGCACTCACTTTCAAAAACCACAAAAATGACATCGGCCCCCATCGCCCCGCAGCCTTTTGCAGCAAGAACTCCAGGTTGACTCTTGATTTGTCGCAAAAGCTCCGTGGTGTAAGGCGCAACCAAGTTCATATTCGCGAGCGCATCGGAGTACAACCGGACCCCGTCCACAAATGCCGCCGAGGATCCACTCTTTAAGCCCTCCA
>JAMIQD010000308.1:0-3186 GCA_035914755.1 Pseudobdellovibrionaceae bacterium
GAAAGTACAGTTGCACTTCGGTCTGCATTTCTTGAATGCTTTCGACCATTAGTTTTTTGAGTTGTTCGATGCCTTGTCCGGTGAGGGCGCTTACAAAGACCCGAGGGTACTGGCGAACCTGAAATTGGCGCTCAATAGGGGCTGCATCGACTTTGTTGAAGACATGAATTATTTTTTTATCATGCCAGTTGAATTCTTTAATAAGCTCCTCAACAACTTCGATTTGTCTTTGCATATTTGGTGAGGCTAGGTCCACGACATGCAGAAGAACATCCGCCTCAGCGCTTTCCTCGAGGGTGGCTTTAAAAGCCTCGATCAGTTGAGTTGGAAGTTTGCGAATAAAACCCACGGTGTCTGTGACCACGGCGGGCGGCCCTTCGGGTAAAAAAATCTTTCGAGTGGTTGGATCCAGAGTTGCGAAGACCTGATTCTTAGTCATGATTTGAGAGCCCGTAAGGCGGTTCAGCAAAGAACTTTTTCCGGAGTTCGTATAGCCAATAAGTGCAAAACTCGGAATTTCGTGACGACGTCTGGAGCTTCGATGTTGCGCTCTGTTTTTACTAACAGCATCGAGTTTTTTTCGGATCAGGGCGACGCGCTCGCGGATCCGGCGACGGTCATTTTCGAGAGCGGTTTCTCCGGGGCCCCGAGTGCCGATGCCGCCGCCTTGTCTCGAGAGAGATTCCATCCAGGCGCCGACCATGCGGGGCATTTGATCGAGGAGTTGAGCTAACTCCACCTGAAGTTTTCCCTCAAAAGTTTGAGCTCGCTGGGCAAAAATATCGAGGATCAATTGATTGCGATCAATCACGCGGGCACCCATGGCCTGGGCCAGGTTTCGGCTTTGCACTCCCGAGAGCTGGTGGTCAATGACGACCAAGCTGGCTTTGGATTCTAGGACCATTTCGCGAATTTCTTCGACCTTGCCGGTGCCAATCAGAGTGGCGGGGTTCCAAGCGGGAAGGGTTTGAATCAAAGAACCAACAATCTCGCCGCCCGCAGCAGCGACAAGTTCTTCAAGTTCTAAGAGGTTTTCTTTGATTTCAGAAAGAGGTTCTGTTTTAAGGCCAACGCCGACGACAATGGCCCTATCACTGGCTTTGATATGAACTTGGCTTTGACTCAAATTCGTACATCTCCTTGGCTTGTACTTATAAGTCTAGCTAGGTTCTGAAGCATTTTAAAGCAAAAAATAGAGGCTCTTAACCATTTTTAGCTTTTAAACGCTCCTTAATAAACATGGCTTCCAGGGTTGTTAAGACCACGGAGTTAATGATCGCCTCCACTGTGGTGCTTCGCTGAAGGACGTTGGCAGACCTGCGTACACCCATCAAGAAGGGTCCAATCACCTCAACCTTTCCAACTTGTTGCAGAAGTTTATAGCAGATGTTGCTGGCTTCTAAATTCGGGAAGATTAAAACATTTGCGCCTTCTTTGAGGTGAGCAAAGGGCGAAATCCTCTGCATGATTTCCATGTTTACCGCCGTGTCGGCTTGAATATCGCCATCGACTTGCAAGTCAGGACGATAGGCAGCGACGAGCTCTGCAGCTTTTTTCATTTTTGCGGGAGTGCCCGCATTGCCTGAAAAGTTGGAATAGCTCAGCATCGCGATACGGGGTTCAACGCCAAAATATTCAGAAATACGGGCCGCTTGCAGGGCAATCACCGCGCATTGTTCGGCGGTGGGGTTGATGTTGACAGTGGTGTCTGCGAGCAGCAAAAAGCGATCTTCAAGCAAAACCAAATTAAGCCCCGCGGGGACGGACTCTTTTGAAACTCCGATGGTGTGCAAAATAGGTTTTACAGCATCTGCATAATTTTGCGAAGCCCCATTAATCATGCCATCGGCATCACCCATCATGACCATCATCGAAGCGAAATAATTCGGATCGGCCATCAGGCGCTCGGATTCTCGGTAATTTACACCTTTGCGGCTGCGTCTGTTGAACAGCTCCTTGGCATAGTCTTTAAACTTGGGGTGAGTCGAAGGATGAATCACTTCGATCTCTTTGAGGGCCTCGCTCAAGTCCAACAGTTTCATTTTTTCGCGAATGCGTTCGGGGTAGCCCAAAAGAATCGGCTGACAAATTCCTTCTTCAACGATGGTCCGAAGGGCCTTTAAAATTTTTGTACTATGTCCTTCCGGAAAAATAATCTTCGGTAATTGTCCGCCTTGCGCATTGATTGCTTGGCGAACTTTGTGCATCGCTGAGCGAATGAATACTTTTGAAGGGCCCTGAATGGCCTCAAGACGGTCGTGATAGGCGCCCCAGTCGGTGATCTGTTTTTGTGCGACCCCTGACTCCATGGCGGCCTTGGCGACAGCCGGAGCAACTTTTAAAAGCACCCGCGTGTCGAAGGGTTTCGGAATCAAATATTCTGGCCCAAATTTAAAACTCTGTCCGCCATACGAGTCAGAAACTTTATCTGGAACCTCTTCGCGGGCGAGCATTGCCAAGGCGTGAACCGCGGCGAGCTTCATCTGTTCGTTGATTTGTGTTGCGCGAGTATCGAGGGCCCCGCGGAAGATACTCGGAAACCCGAGGACGTTGTTGACTTGGTTCGGAAAGTCAGAGCGACCGGTGGCAACGATGACGTCAGGGCGTACGGCCTTTGCTTTTGCGGGCTCGATTTCTGGGTCGGGGTTTGCCATGGCGAAGACAATCGGATTTTTAGCCATGGCGATGAGCATTTCTGGAGTGAGGGCGCCGGCGGCAGAGAGTCCGACGAAAACATCCGCCCCGCGCAAGGCATCGCTCAGCGTGCGGCACTCGGTTTCAACGGCGAAAGCGGACTTGTATTTATTCATGCCTTCTTTGCGGCCTTTGTAGATCACGCCTTGAGTGTCACACATCATAAGGTTTTCACGTTTAAGGCCAAGAGAAATAAAAATATTCGAGCAAGCGATGGCCGAAGCTCCCGCTCCATTAACGACAAGGCGGATCTCGCTAAGTTTTCGTTTAGTCACATAGCAGGCGTTGAGCAGTGCTGCGCCAGAAACAATAGCGGTTCCGTGTTGGTCGTCGTGAAAGACGGGGATGTTCATTTCTTTTTTGAGGGTTTCTTCGACTTCGAAACACTCAGGAGCTTTGATGTCTTCGAGGTTGATTCCGCCAAAGGTTGGCTCGAGGGCTTTGATGGCTGCAATCAGTTCGGCGGTGGAGTCGCTTTTCATTTCGATATCA
>JAMIQD010000309.1:0-6744 GCA_035914755.1 Pseudobdellovibrionaceae bacterium
GCGAAAAACTTACTCAAGGATAAAGCCTTGGTTGTTCGCTCAGCCGCCGTCGATGTTCTGCAAGTTAACCCACGCCCTGAAGTGCGGGACTTGTTGTGGGAAGAAATGAGCGAAAAGCGCAACTTCCGAAATAAAGAAAGCTTGTGGATCCGGGCGCAAATTGTTGAAGCGTTGGCTCAAAAACCCTCTGATCATGAGCTAAAAATGTTTACCAAGCTTATTGACGATAAAGATGAGCGGGTTCAGTCTGCAGCGGTGGGCGGCCTTGAGAAACTGACCGGAGTAAGCCTTGGCGAGGCTAAAACACCTCGCCAGAAGCTTATCGGTTTATGGCAAGAGTATATTCGCCGCGAAAAACTCCAGTTATAAATTTTTCAGATTTAGACTTCTTTAGGTATTAGGGGCCGAGGGTATGTTACTTTGGCAGGCCGCACTGTCCCCATTTATTTCGGAGAAGATCTATGTTAATCCAGCACTTTTTTAAGATCGTAGTAACTTGTTTTGTTGTGTCACTTTCGACCATTTCGAAAGCCTCACCCATTTCAATTTACTGTGAGCAAGTCAGCGAAAATTCTTGGTATAGTTTGGCCTTGATACTTGATGATACTATGCAGATTTCTCTGGACTTAAATGATGAGAGCGAGGGAACTGTAGCTCATGTGGGGGCTTTTAGGGTTCAAGTACTTTCGGAGAACGTTTTTGAATCGATAGATGGAAAGCTTCGTTTTTCGCTTTATCAAAAGAATGGCCACATGGATGGGCAGTTGATTCTTGTAAGAGATGACGCTGAGCGAGTCATTGTCCCTATGACTTGTTTTTAAAGGATTACACCGTGACTTTAGGCTAAGTTTAGTGCACTCTGCCTGATGGCCCTTACTAGGCCTTAAAGGACGGAACGTGCTTCTAATGCCTATGAGTCTGTTAAATATTTCTCAGCTTCGTGATCCGAGCGAAAGAGTTCCATTGGGTGACCGAGTCTCTTACGAAGAAGGACTGCAGATTCTCGAGCAAGGCGATTTTAGCGGTTACGACTTGAGGCTTTCCGAAGAGGGATCTCTCCGGCTGCAAATATCTTGGCAGGGTGGCCCTTTGGGTAAAATCACCTTTGTTCGAGTTAGCGAAGAAAAATCTCATGGACCCCTCTCGTTTTCCTGTTCGGAGTGCTTGGTCGCAGGGAGGGCGGCAAGGTCTTGTCCGCATCAGTGGGCAAGTTTTGTGCTTCTGTGGAAGGCGCTAACAGTGGGGGCTGAGGAGCTTCGACAGTTAGGTCTTGTTCAGATGGCGGCACAATTGAAGGGGCCAAATCATCTCGGTGCTCTCGAGGAGGCTTCAAACAGACATTCTGAGTTCGATCTGGTGAATTTAGAGTCACTGACCTTGTATTTGGACGAGATGCCCTTATTAAGTGGGCCCGCCCTCGGAAACTTATTAAAACAAGATTTTAGTAAATACCGCTTACACGAGGTGACGAAAGAAAAAGAGCTTCTTTCTCCAAGGTTATGGAATCTCCCAGAAATTTTTCGCAAAAAAGTCTCTGCTTATTCTGAGCATTACTTCAATGAGATTAACAAGCAGAATCGAATTGCTGATTTGATTCGCTATAACTTTAGTAATGGGATGCAAATCAGCGCCAAAGAAATTCTCCGGCATCCTTTGTACAAAAAAGTACCAGGAGATCTGCTGCCTCAAACAACTTCGCAGGTTTCAATTTTTGCTAAATGGCCGCTGGTACAAAATAGCGAGAGATCCTTTGTAAGTCAGGTCCTCAGTGATCTCGAAGAAATTATTCAGGCTCTGCTTAGCAACATTGCCAATTCGCATCGCCAAAAAAAAATAGATATTTATTTGCAGAATAAAAAATTTCCAGGACGGGCCCTCAAAATTGAGTCTTTAGAATTTAATGTCGCCTCAGAGGTCAATTGGCGCGTTGAGTTTGTAGAGAAAAAAGAGCTAGAAGCTGAGTTCAAGCTAATGAGTTTTCGCAGACGGCCGCTGAGTTTTTATGAGTCCTTCGCTGTGGAGCCTGAGGCGGGTGTTCTCATTGTCCATCCCTGGTTGACGGAGTTTAACCTATTGGAGGAGTCTTTGTTCGGGATCGCCAGTGATCTCAAGCTTGAGATGCGGGAAATGCCCACTATTGATGTGATTGGCGAACTTGAGGCCAAGACAGTTCTTAAGCATTTGCGAGGCCGTTCAATTCCGGTAAAGATTTCGGGGGAGTCTCGAACACTAAGCGCTGAGCAAAGTCGTACTGAAATTCACTTGTCCGAAGACGGCGGATTTTACGTTCAACACGAGGCGAGGGTGCTGGGGCAGAAAAATCTCGTGCGCCGAGGTTGGACAACAAAGGGCGGAGTTTTTCTTCAGGCGATGTCCCAGGGCTTGAGCTTTTTGTTGGGAGCGGAGCCCAAAGAGATCGCCAGTCGCAACCGCTCAAAACGCGAATGGGATTTGAAAATACTGAAGCATTTAGGAATCCTGCAGTATGTATTTCTTGAGACGCTGTCTTTACATTTTGATGGAGTGTTAACAGACGGTAGCGAGGTTAAAAAAGAGAATCTATTTCTAGCCCTGCATGCGAAAATTCAAAACCTGCTAGTGGTCGGTACGGGGTCGACATTTGTTCGCGACGTACCACTTACAGAGCTATGTTCAAAGTCGGTGCTTGCCTGTTTTGATGATTTTGTCAGTCTGACACTGAAAGCTTTTCGTACAGACGAGAGTTTTTACTCCGAAAATGGCGAAGTTATCATGGAGGGAGTTGTCGAGAGGGAGCTTCGGCTTATTTACGAAATTCTCAAAAAGGCAACTTTGGCTTCGGGCGGCGAAATTTTTAGAAAATCCCGAACTCCACTTCTGGCAAAAAAAGAAATGGGTGAGAACTGTTATTTTCCGACTGGCGACCGTCAGGAGATTTCGAGCCTGCAATCTTCTCTTGAGTCCGTTCAGTCGCTCATCCCATTTGGCTTTAAAATATACTACAAGGATCAGCCAATTGAAGAGCTCGAAGATGATGAGTTTCGAGTTGATTTTCTTTTGAAGACAGACGGCGAGCAAAAGACATTTAACTGGTTTGAGCTGAATCCAAAGTTTTTTCTGCGCGGTGAAGAGGTCGATCCCGATCACTTTTTAAGTTTAGGGGCGGGCGGTGTCATAGAATACGGCGGGCGACTATTTTTAGTGCCACAAAAGCAGTTACCTTCACTCCGTCGTTTAGAAAAATTTTGGCAGCGCCTACAGAAGAATCAAAAAACAACGAACCGAAAAAAGAACGGCGAAAAAATATATCAATTGCCAAGGGCTCAGACTTTAGATCTTTTAGCACTCAGAGCCTCGGGAGTGGGTATTCGCGGGGACCATGAGTGGGATGAGCTGTGTGCATTTTACGATCGACTAGGGGCGGGGACAAGAGAGTTGGTCCTTCCGCGATCTATGAAGGCAGAATTAAAACCTTATCAGGCACGAGGTGTTCAGTGGCTACAGGATCTTTATAAACTTCGTTTGGGCGCTCTGCTTGCAGACGACATGGGTCTCGGAAAAACACTGCAAACTTTGGCATTTTTGGACGATCTTCGAGACAAAAATGAATTAGGGCAAGTTCTTATCGTTGTGCCGTCCTCGCTAATTTTTAACTGGCAGTACGAGACTGAGAAGTTCACACCAAAGTTAGAACTGACAGTGTTTTCGAATAAAGATTACGAAAAGATTGGTCGCCGACTCGAGGCCAAAGAGCAGATGGTAGTGATTACCACTTATGGACTTTTACTCGAGCACGAAGCTTTTATGAATCAGTACAAATGGAAGGTGCTGATTTTTGATGAGGCTCAGAATTTAAAAAATATTACAACCAAACGAACGAGTGCCGCTCGTGCGCTGACAGCTCAATTCAAAATTTGTCTCACGGGAACTCCCATGGAGAATCATTACGGCGAATTCTATTCGTTGGTTGATATTTTGGTTCCTGGAAGCCTCGGCAAAATAGATGATTTCCGCCGGCAGTTTGTCAATACGGAGATGGTTACCCGAGAAGAGATGGACGATCTAAAATTAAAAATCAAACCGCTGCTTCTTAGAAGAACCAAAAAAGAGATCTTGGATCAGCTTCCAGAAAAGCAAGAAACCAAAGTCAGCATTGCATTTGAAGAGCGACAAAAAGAAATTTATCGGGATATTGCTCTTTCGTATAACCAGCGAGTACAAGAGGCCATTGTCGTGCAGGGGGAGGCCAGTGTTCAGTTGCAAATGTTGACGGCCCTTCTTCGGTTACGTCAGGCCTGCTCTGATCCCGCAGCACTCCCGAACGTTCGTTATGACAAGGTTCCGCCAAAACTTGAAACCCTGATGGACTCTGTCCAAGAAATTGTCGAATCAGGAGAAAGTGCTTTGGTCTTTACTCAGTTTTTACAAACCTTGGAACACACAGCTGCGATGTTGAAGGCGGCCCATATACCTGTTTATGTATTGCACGGGGGGGTTCCGACCAAACAAAGACAGAAAGTGCTGTCAGATTTTAACTCTGATGCGGGCGGGGCTGTTCTGTTGATGACTCTTAAAACGGGCGGCGTGGGACTCAACTTAACGAAGGCGAGTTATGTTTTTCATCTTGAGCCGTGGTGGAATCCTTCGGTCGAAAATCAAGCGACGGACAGGGCTCATCGTCTTGGACAAAATAAAGCCGTACAGGTTTTTCGTTACATCATGCACGAGTCTCTCGAAGAAAAGATTGAGCTTTTAAAAGATCGCAAAGAACGTAAGTTTCAGTCCTTATTTGCCGTGACTGAAAAAGACGCCGAGATTGGGTCTGGCGGTGCGGCTCTTAGTAAGAGTGATTTTGATTTGCTACTTGGTATCAAGTAGTTATTTGAGGGTTTGTTTTAAAATCTCGCAGGCCTTTGGCATTTGATCCCAGGCCTTTTCGTAGGTTTTTGAGGTCATGGTCTCGACTTTTTTGGTGATGACGCCCTTTAGAATTTCAATTTCTGGCTGGATATTTGGCTCAACCCTCGCAGAACTTAAGAAGACTTCATAGATTTGACAGCTGGCCCGCGCAAGACACTTTTTTGATTTATTATCAAGCTCATGAAGGTCGTCAGTGCTGATGGTAAGGTCCAGCCATTGCTTTGCCGAAGAGTCCTGGAGCAGAGAGAGTTTGGCTCCCATTTTTGCAAAATCGAGGGATATTTTGCAGGCTTTTATTTTTTTTGCAGTGGGGTTGTCAGAGGCGAAGCGAATGGCAATCGTTTTGCGGCGGAGGTCTTCGATTTCAGAATAAGGGACTTTTGCGCTTGCGTAGGGTGCAAGAGAATTCGCCATTAATAATATCTGAAGCAATTTTTTAATCATCGCAATCCTGCCTTCAGACCTGGAAGAGCCTTCAAGGGGACGGCTTTCCAGGTTTTATTTTCTTGCAGGACTTGGATCATGAGTTTTGTGGCTTCAAGAGACTGGCGATGGATATCGTGAAAGAGAATGATGCCACTTTTAACAGATTTCATTTGGGCGACTACCCGGTCGCGAATTGATTCTGGGTTTTTATCCTGCCAGTCCAAAGAGTCGACACGCCAGAAAAAGTGGTCAACATCTAGACTCTGAAAACGGTCTCCAATTTGATCATTTTTTGTCCCAGAGCCAAAGGGAAGGCGAAAATAGTGGACTTGTTTTCCGATACTGTGGCCAAGGAGTTGAGTTGCTCGATTTATTTCTCTATCAAGGGTTGTGTTTTTCCACTGTTCGAACTCTTCTGGCGAAACATCTCTGAGCTCTGGCGCGAAGGTGTTTTTGTTCACACCGTTGAAATCATTCGGGGACTGGGCTTTCGCTAGGTTTCCGAGGTCGGCGTGGCGATCGGAGTGAGACGCAATAACATAGCCCTGTGCGTTTATTTTTTCTACGACACCGGGAAGAGTTCGGATGTTTTTTGCAAGCCAGAAAAAAGTTGGTTTTTCGAATCCCGCATGCACCCAGCTGTCAGCGATTTCCTGTGAGTAGGTATTGTGAGGGCCATCATCGTAGGTAAAAATAAAATGACCTTCGGGGAGTGCGGAGCCAATCCAATTGCGATGTTTCCAATCATAGGAGTGGGCTTGGCTAGGCTCTCGCTTTGGCGCTTCGAAACAGCTTCCAGGCTCGAGATCTCTTTTTTGTAGGCTCGTTGACTTCGCAATTTGGGACTTATGGGTCTTCATAAAATGAGCGAAGGCCGCATTATCTAGGGGGGGGATAGAAAATCCATCAAGTGATTTTATGTCATTTGCAACGCAGTTTTTGTTGCCACAGAGTTCAGCGGCGGCAGCGTTTAGAGTCCGTAGGGTTTGAATCATCGCAGCTTGATGCGGGACTCCCTCGCGAGCATAAGCGGAGAGCTGGCTATAAAACCACGCTGTTGCCTGCGGGCCGCTTTGGTAGGCTCCTTTGGCTGTGACAATAAGCTTTTCTTCGATTTCTTCGTTGATAGATCGAACATCGAGGATATTGCAATAGAGATGGGATTTTAGCAAAGCGTCGACCTGGCTCGTTTCCCGCGCGGCGGCAAGGCGTTGGTCAAAGGTAGAAACAAGAATTTGAGCTTTTCGAGCGTGAGAAAAGAGAATATGCAGTCGGTTGGAGTTCTGATCTTGTGCCAGAGACGAAAACTTAGCAAACTCCTCGGATGTTAAGTGGGTATCGGCTGAGTTTAAATTACTCGCTGGATTGCGTAGGTCTTCCTTTTTGGGACTTGGGTGGGAACATCCGAAAGTAATGGCG
>JAMIQD010000310.1:0-12908 GCA_035914755.1 Pseudobdellovibrionaceae bacterium
TCTCGTAGACCTTCTCCCTGGCGGAGTCAAAATGCTGGGGCTTGTAACTCGGGATGATTTTCACGACTTGCCACTGGGACCCTACACTGAGGGGAGAGTGGCAGTTTTTATTCCGTTTAGCTATGGACTCGGGGGTTATACGATTCTTGTGGATCGCTCCCGCCTCACTGAAGTAGATATGCCGACAGAAAAAGCCATGAGCCTTGCGATCACCGGCTGGGTCAAAGTCGCCCCCAAACATGAGGGAGAGATCAAGCTATGAACGGAAAAGCCCAACGAATTAATTTAAATCCCGCCCTCTATGGAACCTTTGCTGAAATCGGCGCAGGTCAAGAAGTGGCTCGGCACTTTTTCGTCGCTGGCAAGGCTTCGCAGACCATTGCAAAAACCATCTCTGCCTACGACATGACTTTTAGTGACGAGATCTACGGACGAGAACCTAATGGCCGTTATGTTTGTGAATCTCGCTTAAAAAAAATGCTCGGGCATGAATTTGATCTTTTATTAGAACGTCTCAGTCAAAAACGTGGAGCCCAGACTCAGTTCTTCGCCTTTGCGAGCACTGTCGCAACAGGGTCTGCCAATGATAAAAAATATTGCCACGGCTGGCTCGGGGTGCGCTTTCAAAAAACCCCCGGCGGAGCCTCTAACGACATAATCCTGCACGTCCGCATGCAAGATCAATATCGCCTACAGCAACAAGAAGCCCTCGGCATTTTGGGTGTCAATCTGATTGATGTGGCTTTTTATCACAGCGACAAAGCCGAAGAAATTATCCCCTCGCTCGTGGATGGATTGCGACCCGGGCAAATCATTATCGACGTTTTAAAATTTGACGGCCCTGATCTAAAACATATTAATCCCCACCTGATGAACCTCGAGCTAGTACGCAGAGACTTGTCTGAAGCAATTTTATTTAGCCCGGCCAAAGAAATTCTTCATGTCTCTGACGCTATTTATAAAAAGGCACTTCTAGTTCAGCGAGGTACCTACCGCCCTGTCACTAATACTCACCTCGATGTCCTCAGCAAAGGCCTCAAGCACTTTAAAGACGATTTTAAATTAAAAGATACCGATTGCCTCAGCGTCATGGAACTCACCATGAGAAATTTGCAAACAGATGGCGCCATTGACGAAAAAGACTTCTTGGATCGTATCGAAACCTTGTGCGGACTTGGGCAACATGTTTTGGTTTCAAATTTTAACTTATTCTACTTATTGAAAACATATTTCAGGCAATACACCCAAGAGCCAATAGCCATCGTCATTGGAGCCTCTCACTTGGACCGCGTCTTTGATGAGAATCGATATAAAGATCTGGGAGGCGGCTTGCTCGAAGGACTCGGCAAACTTCTTGATACCAGAACAAAACTTTATGTTTACCCACACAAAACTGAACAATTGTGCCTGACCGCGAAAAGTTTTTTTCCAGCTCCTCATCTGCGCAATATCTATATGCACTTTAAAGAGAATAACCAGATATGCGACATCGTCGGCTGCGATGAGGCTCAGGTTTACACCCACTCGGACCAAGTGCACGAGATGATTGTCAAAAAAAATCCCCAGTGGGAACAACTCGTCCCAACTGGGGTCCGGGATCTTATTCGTACCAAAAAACTATTTGGGTACAAATAAGTTAAAACAATATTAATTTGCTCCCCACAACACTGAGCGCATCGAAATCGAGGCCATCTGAAACCCTTCAATTGGAAACTCAAGTGCCTCCTTATCCCCCGTCAATCCATAGATATACAGCAATGGCAAGTAGTGCTCCAAAGTAGGAACAGAAAGCTTCGCCTGTTGTGGCCAAAGCTTCTGAAAACCGAGAAGCGATTCAACATCTCGCGCTTCAAGTGCTTTTTTTATATTCAGATCAAAGGCATGGGCCCAATCATAAACGACTGAACTATCAAACATTTTAATTGCCCTTAGATTGTGAACTATGTTGCCGCTACCAATAATCAAAACCCCTTCCTCGCGCAGAACCTGGAGCTTTCGCGCCAACTCTAAATGCTCTTTTAAATTCAGATTTTGATCTATGCTCATCTGTATAACGGGTACATCAGCTTCAGGAAACAGATGTGTTAAAATCGACCACGCTCCGTGATCAAGGCCCCACGAGCGAACCACTTTAGCCTCTGGTATTAACAACTGAATCCTGCGAGCTAAAGTAGGAGACCCCGGGGCCGGGTACTTAATATCAAAAAGACCCTGTGGAAATCCGTAAAAATCATGAATGGTCTGGGGCTGACTAGCTCCAACAAGCTCCGTTCCATTGGTTTGCCAGTGTGCCGAAATCACCAAAATGGACTTCGGCCTTTGTATCTTTTGGCGAAGCTCCGAGAGCTTCTCGCCAAAAAAATCTTTTTCTATCGCGTTCATCGGAGAACCGTGACCTACAAAAAGGACTGGCATTTTTTTATTTTGCACAAAACCCTCCTAATCAACAGCGCCCGATGACTCTTTATTTGCCGGCAGTCTTTTCTTTAATAGCCTCAATTTTTATGTCGATTGATACTTCTTCACCAACGACGGGCCCTGCTTCAACCGCTTTATGCCAAGTTAAACCAAAATCTTTGCGATTTACTTTTGTTGAAGCCTTAAAAGCGATGCGCTCATTGCCCCACGGATCTTTAACTGCTCCCGAGTACTTAGCCTCTAAAACCACCGGCTTTGTCACCCCATGCATGGTCAAATCGCCAGAGATCTTGAGAGCCTCAGGAGTTCCTTCAAGTTTTTTACTCTTGAAAATCACTTTTTCGAATTTTGCAGTGTCAAAAAAATCTGGACTCTTTAAGTGTTTGTCGCGATCCTCATTTGCCGTATTAATAGACGCCGCTTTGATATTGATATCGACCTTTGATTTTTCGAGCTTCGGATCAACAACAATCATTCCCTCAAAATCAGTAAACTTACCCTCCACCGTTGCTATCACAAGGTGAGAGATTTCAAAACCCACCTTTGAGTGAGCTGCATCGATCTTGTACTTTCCCTCGGCAATCTTCGCTGCCTGACCCATTGCAATTTGCGCCACCAGTACCAGGGGAGCTGCTATCTTAACTATTTTCATAACTTTTATTCCTCCATTGAGAATCTGTTTTAGAACCGCGTTTTGAAATATCATAGAGGTCTTAATATAGTTGCGGCAGGAGACAAAATCAATATATACTGTTTCATGGGTGGAACAATGATAAATATCGATTTGAATCAGATTATGATCTTCATCAAGGTCGTGGATAGTGGCAGCTTTACCAAAGCCGCAGAGCTTTTAAAACAACCAAAGTCTCGTATCAGCAGAAGACTTGCTGCTCTCGAAAAATCCCTCGGAACTCAACTTATTTATCGAACAACCCGGCAAATGCAACTCACGGAAACTGGCAAAGACTACTACCACCGCTGCTCTCCCTTGATAAAGGACCTCGAAAATGCCAACAATGCTATGACAACTCACGCCGAAGAACTCAGCGGAGTTTTAAGAATCACAGCGCCAGAAGATTACGCGACGATTATCTTGTCTCCGATTGTTGATGAGTTTGTTAAAAAACATCCCAAGATTAAGATCGAAATGATTCTTTCTGGTTCGTACTTAGATCTCGTCAAGGAGTCCATCGATATCGCCATAAGAATTGGACATCTTAAAGATGCCTCGATGAAATCCAAAAAAATCTCATCAATCACCTCCATCCTAGTTGCAACACCCTCATTTTTAGAAAAACATCCACTTATTACCAAACCAGAGCACCTCAGTAAAACCCCTTGTCTTATTTTTGAATCTGGAAAATCAGGTAACTGGAAACTCATTCGCGAGAAGCAAGAGTTTAAAATAAAAGTTCAAGGACCTGTCAGCGCCAACTCTCCTTATTTTATTTATCAAATGGCCATACATGGCCGTGGTGTTGGCTTAGTACCATCTTTTTTATGTAACGAGGATATTGCTCGAGGAAAGCTTGTTCAAGTTTTAAAGGGATGGAGTTCGGAAGCCATCCCCGTTCAACTTCTCACGCCATCGCAAAAAGAGACTCCTGCGCGAACAAAGGCCTTTATGAATTTTGCCTGGGAAAAACTCAATCAGTGAACCTAGATTCGAGACTCCAAATACTCAATCAAAGCTTGTACCGGCTGCCCGCTGCCCCCCTGGGCAGACAGAGCTCCCTGGGCCTTGTCGTTCCACGAGTAGATATCTAGATGAGCCCACTTTTTTCCGCGCACAAATTTTTGTAGAAATAGCGCCGCCGTGATCGCCCCGCCCATGCCGCCACCTGAGTTTTTGCAGTCAGCAAATGGAGAAGACATTTCTCCCCAGTACTTTTCGTACAAGGGCATGCGCCAATTCAAATCCCCGGCTCTCTGTCCCGCCGTTGTTAACGAATCTGCCAGGGCATCATCATTACAAAAGAGACCGGCGATTTCAGTTCCGAGGCCGACTTTGATCGCTCCGGTAAGAGTTGCAATATTGATCACCAACTCTGGCTCGTCCGCATTTTTCTGGGTGACTGCCACATCAAGAGCATCCGCTAGAACAAGTCTGCCTTCTGCATCGGTATTGTCAATTTCGACTCTCATCCCATTTCTTGCGATACAGATATCACTCGGACGAAAAGAACGAGAGTCGACGGCATTTTCAGCTAGAGCGATATAGAAATCACAAGCACCTGGGTATTTAATCTCAGCGACCCAAGCGGCAAGAGCCAACACTGCCGCAGCTCCTCCCATGTCTTTCTTCATCAGTCTCATTGCCGACGACGGCTTTAGATCGAGCCCCCCAGTATCGAAGGTGATCCCTTTGCCAACAAAAGCGATAGGCTTCAAAGAAGTTTTTTTAGCCGGCCGATATCGCAGGTGGAGCAGACAGGGACCGAACTCTGCCCCTTGGCCAACAGCCAAATGAAGCCCCATCTTCTCTTTTTTTAGGCGGGCCTCATCCCAAACTGCCATCTTCATTGCCTGCGGAAAGGCCATTTTTTTTGCGAATTCGACAAAACTTTTTGGGTTCAGCGCGTTCGGCGGCAGATTAACCAGATGACGAGCAATATTCACACCCGTTGCTCGCGCCTTGGCCTGTGTCAAAGTGCTCTTTTCAATTTCTCCTAAGTTTTTTATCAAATAAACTTCAGGAAGCTCTGCCGCACGATCCTCATATATTTGCCTAAAATTATAGGCTGCAATCTCCATCCCCGTCAGAGCCCCCAGCTCCTGCTCAAATTCAGTCCCAATAAACTCGATGCGCAATTGCTTAACTGAATGGGCTTTGAAGTGACCAAAAAGAGAGCCAAAAATATCACGACTTGCGGCGTAATCAGATTCGTCGAGCAGGCCTTGGTGCTGAGAAGTCTCATTTTTTTTTCGCGGCCGCAAAATCCAAACCGGCCCTTTGACTCCGGTAAAGAGTACCAGCTCGCGCTCATTCTTTTTAAGGTCCGCCATTTGCCAACTCAGGGCGTGTTCCTCAGCTAGGGCCTGAAATTTATTTTTATCTCCTGCCCCTAAAAAATACACATAGCCAATAGTTTCTTTTTTGTTCTTTGGCTCTTTACCAAGATTGAATTTATCTAAAAATGATGGGCCCCATGAGTTAAATCGCATCTTTCACCTCGAGATTTAAATTGAGATTGTGGCACGAATTTTCTTACAATGTAAGTTATGACATGGAACGAGACCCTAAATCTCAAATTTTGCTTTCTTAATGCCGAGAACCTTTTCTTGATGTTCGACAACATCCCTGCCAAATCCGAGCTTGCAAATCTAACTGAAACCAAGTGGCAGCGTCTATCTTCCTCTATCTATGAAAATAAGCCTCTGCAAAAATGTCGTGAGCTCGCAAAAACCCTTAAAGAAATCAATGCCGATATCATCATGCTATGCGAAATTGGTGGTTTTGAGTCCCTTAAAAACTTCAATGATCTCTTTTTAGATGGCGCCTATTCTCCGGCACTGACAGAAGGGAACTCTAACCGCAATATCGACGTTGGATTTTTAGTCCGCAAAAATTTAGATTTTTATTTTGACCTACAGAGCAATAAACACCGCCTAATCAACTATCTTTATCCACACGAGAGAGACTCCCTCAAAACCAATTATCCGATCAGCACCGTCACGCCCCCCATCCTAAGTCATAAATTTTCTCGCGATGTGGCAGAGTTGAGGCTTTTTAAAAAAAATATCGAAAAACCTTTTTTACTCATACTTCTTACTCATTTAAAATCACGCTTAGACCCTGAGGGCATCGACCCTGGAGGCTTTGAACGCCGGCAAGCAGAATTAAAAACCTTGGTAGAAATATACAAAGAGGTTTCAAGGAAACATCCCGCGGCACCAATGATTGTTGCTGGTGATTTTAATGGCAATGCAACCTTTGCAAATCCCGACGAAGAGTTTAAACCCCTCTACGAAGAGACGTCTCTTAAAGATATACTTGAGCTTGAAGGCGTTACCTATGAAAATCGATGTACTTTTTATCAAGTTAAAGCAACAAGTAAAACCGAAGGCAGGCAAATTGATTTTTGCTTTTTAGATCCCCGCGCCGCAAAGCTGCTCAAAGAAAAAAGCGGCTACGTTTATCGCTACAAAGATGAGTTCGGACTCAATTTAGGAATTCCAATGACGATGGATGCCAAACTCAGACTCCCCTCGGATCATTACCCCTTGGTTTTTGACCTCGAAAAAATCATCACAAAAGAATCTCCTAAATAGGACAGTTGACCGCCCTCACATATAAACTTATGTTGTTCTCGATATGTCGATGCAGAAATCAACAACTTCGCAAATTCAAGTAGCAGTCCTCTCTAGCTATGTTCCTCAGGAATCACGGCCCGAGGAAAACTATCACTTTTTTGCATATAAAATAAGCATTACTAACAAGGGCAGCCGACCCGCTCAACTTATGAGTCGACACTGGATTATTACAGATGCCCTTGGTCGCACCGAAGAGGTGAGAGGCCCTGGAGTCATTGGCCTTCAACCAAAAATTAATCCAGGACAGAGCTTTGAGTACGAAAGCGCCTGCCCCTTAAATACTTCATCCGGCTGTATGCGTGGATCCTATCAAATGACGACAGAAGATGGAGATACCTTTTCCGTAGAAATCCCCGAGTTCTACCTGATCTCCCCTCAATCTCTTCACTAGCTTTATAACAATCAAAAGTGACGATAAATTCACAGACTCTGCGACAAAAACGCAGAATGGCTTAGTTACGCTCTCCGGACTTTCGTTTCAATTTATGAACGAAGCAAACCGTCACAAATGTGACAAACAAAGGAGAATCTCAATGAAATGGACACTTCTACTATCGGTATTTGCCGCTGGCGCTATAGCTCACGGGGCAGAAAAAAATGACCAGCTGCCTTCGGATGACAGCGCAGTACAGTTTTTAATGGCAGTTGGACCCTCAGCAATGGTGAAGGAACTACCTAAATCGTGCAAAAATGTGAACCTCACTCCAGAACAAGAAGCCTTGGCTCGTGAAGTAATTCATAGTGCACTCAAAGAACGTATCAAAATTAAGGCCGAACTTAGACTTGCAAAATTGGATTACTTGCACAGCATTGCCTCTGACAAAAGCATTTCAGCGGAAGCTGAAACATCAGGCGCAATGATTACTTCCAGCATTGCCAAATTGATTAGTAATCGTGTCGCAGCAACAAACACAATTATTTATTCAGTACTAAAGCCTGAGCAGCGTAGAGATGCAACGAAGTGCATGCTCGCTCTGAAAGCGAAGTTCAAAGCACGCAAACTCGCTCGCTTGTGCAAAGCTCTCCCGACTCCAGAAGAAAGCGCAGTCGAACAGGAAGAGTCCGCTGAACAAGAAGAATCTACCTTCCCAGATACACCGTAAGCCCTTCCCCTACCATGGGTCGCCTGAGAGCCTTTCTCTGGCGACCTTTTTTTTTGTTTTACGGAGAGCGCATAAAGCGACGCCAGCCGGCGCCATCAGACTGATAGACAAAGCGTTCATGAAGGCGACCCTCTCGCCCAAACCAGAACTCAAACTCCTCTGGGATAATATGATACCCACCCCAGGTCTCTGGACACGGAATTTCTTGCCCCTCAAAGGACTTCTCAAACTCCTCTAAACGGAGCTGAAAATATTCACGATCTGGAATTGCAGTACTCTGATTTGAGGCCCATGCACCCAACTGACTAAGGCGAGGCCTCGTCTTAAAATAGGCTTCACACTCTGCCCGAGTTAATTTGTAGGCTCTGCCAGAAATACGAATCTGCTCCCAACGAGTGGGGTAATAAAAGTTCACGCAAACAGAGTTATTGAGGTCAATACTTTGACCCTTAAGAGAATTGTAATTGCCGTAAAAAGAAAGGCCTCCGCGAACGAGGCCTTTAAAATAAACAATTCTAACTGTCGGTCTTTGATCGGCCCCAACTGTTGCCAGGGCCATCGCATTATACTCAGGCTCTCCGCGATTTTTTGCATCAAGGAGAAGCCTGTCGAAATGGATAAAAGGATCTAAACCAAAATCAAACACGATTACTTAGTTTCTTTAGCGTCCTTAGCTTTTTTTGCAGGAGCCGCAGGAGCTGCTGGTTTTCCGCCATCAGCTTTAACGATATCGATCAGCTCAACTTCGAAAACGAGAACTGAATTCGCAGGAATTCCAGGGCGACCAGAAGCGCCGTAAGCAAGTTCTGGTGGAACAAAAAGCTTATACTTTGCGCCAACCTTCATCATTTGAAGAGCTTCTGACCAACCAGGGATAACACCTTGAACTGGAAACTCCGCAGGCTGTCCTCGGTCGTAAGAAGAGTCAAACTGAGTACCATCAGTCAAAGTTCCCTTGTAGTGAGCTTTGACTGTATCTGTCTTAACAGGAGTCTTTCCATCGCCTTCTTTTTCAACTTTATATTGGAGACCAGAAGCTGTGACTTTTACACCCTCTGCAGACTTGTTCTTTTCAAGAAACTCAGCGCCCTTCTTTTTATTCTCTTCAGCCGCCTCTGTTTGCTTTTTCATAGCAGCTTCTTGAAGTTTCATCATGGCTTGTTGAATTTCTTCTTTTGTCATCTTGCTGTCGCCCTTAAGAGCATCTTTCATCGACATTGCCATAACTTCAGAATCGATCTCAATATTCTGCTGTTTCATGTTGCCACCGATTTGCTGCCCAATTGCATAGCTCGCTTTTTTTAGATCAGTGTCTAATTTTTTTGTACAAGCAACCACGCCCAACAGAGCTACCGAAGCTCCTACTAAAACCAATTTATTCATATGTTCTCCTGTCATTTAGTTTTTTCTTAACAAAACACAACAGACCAATCTTTAAACAGAATTATCTATTTTCAAAGAGTTAACATCCTGCGCGAAAATTTCTTAACATGTCTAAAATTTCCGCACCCGAACCACGAAAGGCCACCTTTGGCTGCCGCCGAGCAAGGCTGCCCATATACAAAGGATCATAATAATAGCGCAAAAGCTTCGCGATCCAAGCGCGATTTCGCCCAAGGTCTCGGCTCAAAAGGTACTCTTCTTCTGCTACGCGAAGATCCTCTAGAACTTCCTGAGCTCTCAAGCCGCCAAGCTTGCGAGAAATAGCCACAGTGGCCTTTCGGTATTTTTCAAATAACTCATGAGCCAGAACCTCGCCCGCTTCTTTAAGAAGAAGACTGCTTACATAGTCAGCAAAAATATTCTCGACCCTCTGTTCAAAACTTTCTTCGACCATGATAACTTCAGAGTCTCGCATGCGGTTAAAAAAACTCTCCGACAGCACACAGCGACCAATAAGACGACTCTCATCCTCAAAAAGCCATCGCTGACCTTGCGGCTCGAGCTTCAAAAGACCGACCGCAAGTCTGTTTTCAAAATCAACCGGTGATGGCTGAGGAATGCCCCATGCTCCAAAAGCCGACCCTCGATGGTGCGCCAGGGCTTCAAGATCAAGCGCTGGATAAAATTTTGCGGCTCCGTTGATAATGTGCGTTTTGGCGCTGCCCGTCGGTCCCGACAAAATCAAAAAGTCCCTGGTAGCAGATAGACGATCGATTTCGCCGCGAAGAAATTGACGAGCATTTTTGTAGCCCCCCTCCAAAAGTGGAACTTCAAAACCTCTGTCTCGGAGCCATCTTTGAGTAATCTGCGACCTCAACCCTCCACGAAAACAATACAAAACAGTTTCGGGAGATTTTTGAATTTGTGTTACCCAACCTTGAATCCGCGCCTCGCGAACAGAGCCCGAAACCAACTCATGCCCCAACTTCAATGCGGCCTCTCGCCCAGCTCGCTTGTAAGTCGTTCCAACTTGCGCCCGCTCCTCGTCGTTCATAATCGGAAGATTGATCGCTCCAGGCAAAGACCCCAGAGCAAACTCAGCCGGCGCACGAACGTCCACCAAGGGACGCCCTTGCAAAAAAAATTTCTGAAGATCTTGCTCTTGAATATTACTCAATGACGACTGCATGCGAACACATGGCCTGCACCTCACCGACAATTGCTGTCCCCGCAAACTGAGGCTGAAGGCGGGCGACAATTTCTTTTGCCGCTTCTTTTCGAACTACCAAAAGAAGCCCCCCGCTGGTCTGAGGATCATGAAGTACTAACTTCTGTAAAGGACTTAAACCCGAAGAGTCTAAGCCTTTCTCAGTATATTCAGCATTGCTTCGATGAGCCTTAGTTAAAAACCCTCCGTCCAAGAACTCCACGAGCTGAGGAAACTGGGGCAGGGATTCAAAATAAATTTTAAGAGAAACTTCGCTTGCCATTGCGAGCTGCATGGAGTGACCAGACAAGCCAAAACCAGTAATATCAGTCGCCGCATGAATAGCACTCATGAGCTCATCCGAAAGGTAATCCACAACATTATTAATACGGCTCATGCTAAAAATTGCGTCTTGGATATCTTCTTCTCGGGCCTCTTGTCGTTTTAACGCCGCCGTCATGGCCCCCGTACCTAATGGTTTTGTAAGAATCAAAACATCGCCAACTTGAGCCCCCGCATTCGTCCAAATACGTTCTGGGTGAACAAATCCGGTCACCGAAAGACCAAACTTCAGTGTGTCGTCATCAATCGAATGCCCGCCAACGAAATTAGCCTGGGCCTCTGAAATGACGTCACTTGCTCCCTGCATAACATCAACAATCACCGATGCTGGCATCGTTGCGAGCGGAAAAGCCAAGATCCCCATCGCCGTCTTGGGACGTCCGCCCATGGCATAAACATCGCTCAACGAATTGGCCGCAGCAATGCGGCCAAAGAGTTTTGGCGTATCCACTATAGGCGTAAAAAAGTCCAGAGTCTGAACCATTGCAACTTCTGAATTAATTTTGTAGATAGCAGCGTCATCGAACAAACCACCATCGACCAAGAGCTCGCTATGTGAGACTGGAAACTTCACCTGTGAGAGAATTTTGCGGAGCTCGGTGGCTGCGATTTTCGCGGCGCACCCTCCCTTTTGAACTGTTTGGGTCAAAGCAATTTTACTCATAATAAACCATCTTAACTATTCCAATATTGCACTGCAATTGAATTCTGGCACAATAGGGCCCAGGAGGGCTTATGGGCCATGCAACTTCCGTCTTCATTGCTTTTTTACTTTTAACTTCTACAGCCCTTGCCTCTGACACCCAAGGAACAAAAAAGAAAGGAACGGTCAACACCCAGCTCTACGAGCAAGAGGGAGAAAAATCCGTCTCTGGCAAAGTAAAAGTCGTACGGATCGTGCAAGAAGAAACCGAAGTTTTTATTGAAAACCCAAAGGGTGGCTCTGGCCCCTATGTCTTACCAGCCAATATAAAAAATCGCGCCGGACTCTTAAAGATTCTACAAAAAAGCCAAAAACCTGGAGGCCCCTCTGTCTTGATTGGTATAGATGATCACCAGATCATCAACTCTGTCGAAGAAGCTGAAAAACCCGCAATGTCTCCCTCGGAGCTCTAATTCTACATGCGTATTCTTGTTGTTGAAGATCAGATCAAAATGGCTAATTTTTTAAAAAAAGGCCTCAACGAAGTGGGCTACGCGGTGGACATCGCCGAAAGCGGTATCACTGCCGAATCCTTTATGGCACAAGGAGAATACGACCTCGTCATTCTTGATGTGATGCTACCGGATCAAAATGGCATCGATACAGCTCGACACCTCAGGCGCGATGGCTATGAAGGCCCCATCCTCATGCTCACGGCCTTGTCGACCACCAAGGACAAGGTTCTTGGCCTTGACGCCGGAGCTGATGATTATCTGACCAAACCCTATTCCTTCGACGAACTCCTCGCCCGAGTGCGCGCTTTATTAAGACGGCAAGCCCCGGCTGGTTCTGGTTCGAACTCCTTGCTGCAGTACTCAGACCTCGAGGTGGATCTCCTTCACCGCGCTGTGAGGCGCGGAGGACAAGAGATCAGCCTCACCACCAAAGAATTTGCTCTGCTTGAATATCTGATTCGCAATGCTGAACGCCCCTTGGGCCGAGTGTCGATTGCCGAACATGTTTGGGATATTCATTTTGATTCTGAGAGCAATGTGATTGACGTTTATATTAATATGCTTCGCAAAAAAATTGATGCTCCTTTTGGTAAAAAACTGATTCACACGGTGGTTGGTGTTGGCTACGTTCTTAAAGAAAATATTTAGACCTCTTCGCAAAATCAGCCTGCGCCTGCGCCTGACGCTGATCTTCGTTTTAATTTTCGGAGCGACCACTGTTGCATTCAATACCGTTCTGTTCTTGTCCATGATCCAAACCTTGCAACAAGACTTTGACGATGCCCTTTTTAACTACGCCGTTGACGTCTCTCAATCAATTGAAATTGGGATTAAGGGCGATCTGAATTTTCCTCCACTAAAACTCGACACCGGCAAAATTCTTCCTTTTCCTTTGGGGACAGCTCTTATCCAGGTTGTTCATGCCTCGGGCGCGGTCCTAGAGAGGGTCGGCGAATTCGGAGACTTTAGTCCTTCGTTCAAAA
>JAMIQD010000311.1:0-5273 GCA_035914755.1 Pseudobdellovibrionaceae bacterium
GCTACAGACGATAGAGGTTTTATCAAAGTCGATGCTCAGCGCCGCACCAATGTTCCAAATATATTCGCCATCGGCGATATCGCTGGCCAACCAATGCTGGCTCACAAGGCTTCTTACGAGGGCGTTTTGGTTGCCGAAGTGATCAAGGGGCACAACCGAGTCTACGACGCCAAAACTGTTCCTGCAGTGGTCTTTACGGACCCAGAAATTGCTGCCGCAGGAATGACCGAGGCTGAGGCAAAGGCCAAAGGTTACACCGACCTAAAAATTGCAAAATTTCCGTTTGCCGCAAATGGCCGCGCCGTCAGCATGATGGAGACCGATGGCTTCGTAAAAATGATTGCAGATGCCAAAACAAATATCATTCTCGGCGTTCACATTGTTGGCCCCGAAGCTTCGAATTTGATTTCTGAGGCTGCCCTTGCCGTTGAAATGGGAGCCCGTCTTGAAGACCTGGCCCTGACGATTCATCCTCATCCAACTCTGGGCGAGACGATGATGGAGGCCGCAGAAGCCACCCTTGGACATGCCATACACATTATTCAAAAACCCTTAGCGGGAACAAGCAAGGCAGCACACTTGTAACATTAAAAAGCCGAGAGAGATCTCGGCTTTTTAATTATTATTTTAGATTACCAGAAGAGCCATCGACACAGACCAGCGATTGCATCACTTTATCGAGGTAAAGAGCCCAGTCTCGGGTGTTTTCTTTGACCAACTTATTTTTTAACTTTCCGACCAAGGACATTGAAGCCCCTAGATCACCACCACTCGCCTCAGAGTAGCCACGACAAGTATTAACTAGCTCGCGATCTTCTGAACGATTGTCGTAAATGTAAGGCTCAATCATGCTACAAAATGAGTCCATAGCAGCCAAGTGATCCACAGCTGTTACCCAACGATTCCAAACATCTTGCATCTCGCGACAAGTATCATCGTGATCACGAGTACCGAGGGGCAAATTCTGAAGATTGAAAGGACGTAATTGAACAGAGTCCTCTTTGTCCTTAGCTTTTGCCTTCTTATCTGCAATCGCCCAGAATGAGGGACGAATTTCTGTTTTTCCGCTTGCTGTCATATTATAGGCTCGAGTGCGCAGGCTATCGAGCCCCTTCTGGAACTTCGTCACATCAGCCTGATGAAGACCACGGACGTAGTTAAACCAAGCGCTGACTGGTGAACGAATCCCCAAAGATCTTGGAGCCAACAGGCCTTTGCGCAAACGGTCCATTTCGGAGTCAATTTCAGATTGAGTGATTTTAGTCGCGTGATTTCTGAGATTCTCAAGAGAACCCGCAACTCTTTCTGCCTGAACTTGTTTGCTGGAAAGATTTTTTAAGGGCTGTTTTAACAAAGCATAATCATGACTGCTCTTAACTTGCTTTTCGACTTCTGTTTGCGCCACTTTTACCAACTGCTTCGCCAAGGCACCTGCTCTATCTACGGTTTCAACAAAAGACTTTGTTATCCGGGCGCAACTTCTGAAGTCAGTACTCACAGAGTATTGCTTTTGACTCATGGTCTGCAAACTCTTCATCGCAATATCCGCACTCGACTTTAAAGCCTGAGCCTGGGCAACACTCGTTGAACCATAAGCAGTCAAAGCCGTATCAAGACTTGCTAACATGGCTGCGACATAAGAGGAGTGGTCCTTCGCTAGCACAGCCATTTGAATACCCAATTGGCAAATTTTTATATCGTCAGAGGTGCTTTTTAAAAACTGCTTATCCAGCTCCAATTGGGTTTGAGCCTGAGCCAAGTCGTCTTTCATAGAAAGAGAAATCTGATCCAAGTATTTCTTTCGATTCATCACATTCTGTGTTCCCGCCGAAACTCCATTCAGTTGAGAGCTAAATAATGCTTGAGATGCAGAAATATCTTCAGTAATTTTCTTGAGCTGTTCCGTACGCGACTTAATTAAAAACTTATACTTCTGATCTAGGCGTATGAACTGGCACGTGTTTTCAACGATGGCCCGGCGAACCTGGGCGTCGTAGACTTTAGAGGTATTTTCTTCGATGATTTTACTCATACTTCCAATCGCCGAGGTGACAATAGAGCCTCCAACGATGAAAGGAATTGCAGCGGTTCCACCTGTCATTTGTGCGGCCATCAACGCATAAGGAGTTAAACCATTCATGATATCACTTAAGGAAGTCGCGATCTGCCCCGCATTCATTTGCTGTCGACACTGATCATTGAAGATATCTGTTTGAGCAAAGGTCGTCGCTAGACTATTTGCCGCGCGAATCGCCATATCAACATTATTAACAATTTCAGACGAATTTTCAGCCTGCACAGTTTCTGGATTTTCAACAAGTGCGCGCAAACTGGTGACGACGTCTGCAATTTTTTTATTATTTTCGGCCACACTTTTCACATCGATCTTAGAATTACCGGAACAACTTGGTGAGTTGACTGCCTGGTTCAAAGAATTAACGGCACTCAAGATATTTTCATAAGGAGTATTTTCAAAAATATTGCATCGGAATTCTTCATCAACAACAGCCACGGACATAGATTGCCCGGTGCTAGGTCGCACTTGGCCATTGCCCTGACCTAGACCGCGATTGGCACCATTAGCAGGATTGCCACTACCGTTACCCATCCCAATTCCAATCGTTGGCTTGTCTCCATTCGGAGGGGTGTCTATCGGAAACAAAGAATTCACGAGATCTGGGTCCACCGAAGACCGCCCAATCGGCAGCAATCCCGTGTCTGAGTTGTTTTGGCCAATTTGTTGAGTCTTGGCAGCAAAAACTGGAGTTTGAACCCCTATGCTAATCAAAACAGACAAAGCGATTCGCCCGCAACGTGCTAATAAACGACCTGACTTCATAAACGGAACTCCTTGTGATGCAAAATGCTCGAACTCTTTGTTGCACTCCTAATGCCATGTTATAAATCAATAAAATGCACTTTCAGGGCAAGGACGGTGTCTCAAAGTTGGACAGGGGCGAAAATACGTCAAAATTTCGGCCCTCATTTCATACATCTCTGAATTCTAGTAATTGCGGCATCAACCCAACTATTGATTTCTTTTATACGAGTAGCGCTGTCGTTACCCATCGAATTGTAAAGATAACGGCCGGCCGTTGACATGGTCGCAATGTCTAAGTCGCTTCTCTTAATAGCGCTTTGGTTTTCAATCGTATTAATTTGGGTCCTTCGACGGGCCTCTAATTGCTCAATTGCGAAGGCCGCATCTTCTTGAGAAATTTCCATATTAGATGTGGAACAGGCGATAATCTGTTTTGTCTTAGCAACCTTAATTTCTTGCATAAGAGTCTCTTTCGTTTCGTCAGGAACTGACAAAGACTGAATTTCCGCAAGATCACGGCGAATATCACTCGACCGACAAATTGCGGCCAGTGACACCGACGAAGTAGCTGAAAGAACAGTGACTATCGACAGGGCAAATTTTATTTTTTTCACAAAGGGCCTTTCGTGATAACTCAGTTTTTTATTGTGGCTTTATTTAAAAGTACCGTTTTTAATAAAACGTTCGCTTTTGGGGTCTTTTGCAAGAATAGGCGCTAAGCCTCGTGTGTCTTATTTATCTATTACTAAAATTTACTGTCGAAGCCCCGAGGCAAGATAACAAAAAATGTCACCCGCAGATTCTTTTGGGAAGGGGCACGAGTATGACGACAAAATTCTGTTCGTCCAGAAATTCAATATTGATTTTAATAAACCTTAGCGTACGCCCTTCTCGAGAATCTTTCCAAGGACCTCTTGATCCTGCTTTTCGGGAGAAGAGACTTTGCCTTGACGATAATTCAAAGTGCGATGAGCGCGGTCCATTAGAAATTTATTGTCAGCGATCGCGCTCGCAAGAACTCGCTTAAGCCTGTCAGACTCGCGCAAAGATTCAATCGCCTGGCCGCGAATAATTTCTTCTTGGACGGTCATGCGAGAGTCGTGCAGTTTCGGAATGGGTGCAGAGGCGATCTGCTCCAAGCTTTCTTGGGCCATTTGCAGGGGGCTTTCGCCAAGAACATAGACAGATAAAAATCTTTCGTCGCCATTTAGAGTTGTATTGAGGGCTTTCTCTTTGAGAACCTCAACTTGCTCTTCTTTCATTTGACCGGCCAAGTCTTTCAAACGTTTTTGAACTTCGTCTGGATTGTCCGTTAGGAGGGCAACAGCATCTGCCTCTTTGTGAACAAGTTCAGAAAAGGTCTTTTTGCTTTCAGCAAGATTGGCATTTTTGGTAGCTTCTGCGGCCTTCGGCGATAGCTGCACAGAAACAGGGACAGTCGATGTTTGCTTCTCAACCTCACTCAGTGACATGTAAGTATAACCTACAGCGACCACCAAGCCCGCGACTAGCAACAACTGTCCCGTCCTCATTACTTCACCTCAAAAGCATCATAAACTGGAACATTCACCATTTCAGTGTATGCCCCGCGATCAAAAAGTGACTCTGAGCCATCGGTCGCTCGCTGATAAATCGAACCATCGGCCCTTAATACCAGAGTCTTGCCATCAATTGCCGCGACACTTGCCACTTGAGAATCCCAAACTTTTCCAAGCGCGGAGACCTGCTGAGTTTCGGGGCTCAGAGAATGAATTTGCCCGTCTTGAGCCACCATAAAATAACCGCGCTCGCCCGTCAGGAGCATAGTCGAGCTTCGCGCAAAGTCGAAAGAAAGAGGTGTGAGTCTATTCCAAGAACCTCTTGGAAAGTTATAAGTCGCTACTTGATTTCCGTTATTAACCACCGCTACATAGCGCTTTGAACCTTGATCAAACTCTTCAAAGTCTTTCAGGCTTCCCAAGGTACTTGTCTTTAAAAGTTTAAAATAAGAGTAGTCGTCTTGATTACTTGGTCTAAAACCGGTCATCTCATAGATATCCAAAGCAGCCGCTTGAAAACCATTGAACAGGGCCGCACCAAAAGATGTGCGTTTTAGACGACCGACAAAATCAGTGCCCTCTCGCTGAATCTTGTGAGTACTGTCGAAAAGAACTGGAGTGCGAGTTGACCCATCCAACGCTAAAACGAGCTCCCGCTGACGAATCGGCAAAGAGTTAAAAACAAAGTTCGTTCGCCCCATCGCCATGAGACGAGCCATTGATTTATAAACCGGGTGAAAGTTTTGACCAGCAACGCTCACGCGCGCGTAGTACTCCATCTCAACGGCGTGAGAGCCCGCTTGCTGATAGTTTTGATCACAACCATCTAAGCTTGCGCCACTGTAAGGCCCCTGGGTGCAAGGATAATGGCGGTAGCCAGCCGTGTGACGAGCCTCATGAATAACTGTTCCAAC
>JAMIQD010000312.1:0-5419 GCA_035914755.1 Pseudobdellovibrionaceae bacterium
TATTAGTGAAAAAATATGATTCTGAAGAATGGCTGTTGCACGGCGCTTTGGGGCCGGCCTTTCTAGTTCAAAGACGAGCTCATGCTCTTTTGTTTGACGCCTTTAGCTCGAAAACAAACCCAGAGCTTTGGGGGGAAGATTTTCTTACTGACTTTTTTGACCGAGGGATGAGTGCGGACAGCTTGGTATCCACCTATGCCTGTCGGGGAACCTTAAAAAGAGCCTTGGCAAGGGCTCTTTTTAAGGTTGAAATCCGCGAGGGCTTTCAAGGAAAAAGAAATTCCACCCTCGGCTACAGAGGGCTTTTTGTTCCAGAAAATTTTTTAACATAATCGACAAGCGCTGTTCGAGCCTCTGTTGTAATTTTTAGAAAGCGAAGGCCTGCATAGCCGTTTGTGCTTACATAGACGACTTCCATGCTGGCGTTGATGGGAATAAAAAGATTAGGGCTAGTGAGGAGAGCTTCGAATTTTTCTCCAAGCTGTAGTCCTGCAGCGCTATTCACGCCCACTCCGCCCTCGCTGATGGAGATCATTCTTGCGTTCATGGGGCCTGTGCTTGCCTCGCATTTTAGATTTCCCATGATGGGAACCCGAGGGTGAGTTCGGCGACTGATGCCTAGTTCGTCGACAACTTTTTGAACTTGATAAACTTCTTTCCAGTCCTCAAAGCCTTCGGTTTTAATGCGAACAGGGGAGAGGTCGGTATAGTCTTTGAGATGCTCCACGAGCTCTTCCAGAGTCATGGGTGTTAGCTCTTTGTGGTCTACTCGCATCTTCCATAGGCGATTTTTTTGGTTCTCGAGTTTGGCTTCTGCCAAAAGTGACTCGAGGACGGTTCTCCACTTTTGAGGGGTCATCCATTCGGATTGTCCTCGCCCCCAAAGAAGGGGTTCTTTGGCTCCTTTTATGCGTTCTTCAATCTCAGGATCAGCGTAGGGCCCTGAGACCTGACTATCTAAAAGTAAAAACCATCTCTTTTCTTCCAAGGACCTCTCCTTAACTGCAGCGGATTCCCTGGGTCTATTAAATCTAACGCGACGACTATTGTCAAACGAGAGAAAATGGACAAATCATCAGGACTATGAAGCATATAATTTCAGGAACTGATCGAGCTGATTCAAACTCCTTAAAAGTATCTAAATATATTCAGTCCTTATATCGAACTCTAGGTGAAGAGGTCGAGATTATTGACCTGAGAGAGAGCCGTAAAGAGCTTGCTCAAGGGCCTCATTACGGAAAGGATCAACCGCTAAGTTTACAGGCTGAAATTGGTAAAATTGCTAAATCCGATGGCTTGATCGTTGTTTGTCCTGAATATAACGGCTCTATGCCTGGTATCTTAAAATATTATATTGATCATCTTACATTTCCGGATTCTTTTGAGTACCGTCCAGTTTGCTTCGTCGGACTTGGTGGGATGTTTGGTGGAGTTCGTCCCGTGGAACATTTGCAACAGGTTTTCGGTTATAGAAATTCCTTTATCTATCCGCAGCGGGTTTTTTTGATAAACGTTCATAAAAACATGATGCAGGGAGAGCCGACAGAGCCAGCGATGCGAGATTTACTTAGATCTCAGGCTGAGGGTTTTCAAAAATTTGTGGCAGCTCTCAAGGTGGCTGGTCTTGATGCAAATTCATGGATTGCTAAAAAAGCAGTAAAATAATGTACAATAAAAACTCCCATTCTACACACACACGAAATATTTGGATGTTAGGTCTTGGCGCATTGGGCGTGGTCTTTGGTGATATCGGAACGAGCCCTCTTTATGCCCTCAGAGAGTGTTTTGGTGCCGAATATGGCCTCCCTGTATCTGCTGAGAATGTTATCGGTGTTCTATCGTTGATTTTTTGGACGATGATCATTGTTATTTGTTTTAAATATATGGTTTTTGTTATGAGGGCTGACAACAAGGGAGAAGGCGGCATCTTATCTCTGATGGCTCTTGCAACGAAGTCTGAGGGGTCCGATGCGGGGCTTCGACGTTTTATTATGATAACCGTTGGTCTTTTTGGTGCGGCCTTGCTCTATGGCGATGGGGTTATTACTCCGGCAATCTCTGTGCTGTCGGCAATTGAAGGACTGTATCTTTTGACGCCGGCCTTTGAGCCATATGTTATTCCTCTCACGATTTTCGTGTTAAACGCTTTGTTTTTAATGCAGCGTTTTGGAACAGGGAGAATTGGAGTTATTTTTGGACCGATCTTGCTGGTCTGGTTCACTGTTCTGGCGGTTTTGGGTTTGAATGGAGTTATACAAAATCCTTCAGTTCTCGTCGCAATATCTCCCGCACACGCTATCGACTTTTTTCTAAAAAATGGGGTTCATGGCTTTTTGGTATTAGGATCTGTTTTTTTAGTCGTTACTGGTGGAGAAGCTCTTTATGCCGACATGGGACACTTCGGGCGTGCACCCATTCGTCTCGCCTGGTTTTTAGTGGCCTTGCCGGCCTTGATTCTGAACTATTTTGGACAGGGCGCTATTCTATTGGATAACCCTGAAGTAGTTTCTAATCCTTTTTATATGTTAGCTCCGAAGTGGGCACTTATGCCGATGGTAATTCTATCGACCTTGGCAACGGTGATTGCTTCTCAGGCTCTGATCTCGGGGGTTTTTTCGATCACCCGACAAGCTGTGCAAATGGGATTCTGTCCTCGGATTTCAATCATCCATACATCAAGTCGTGAAATTGGGCAAATTTACGTTCCGGTTCTAAACTGGGCACTTTTTGCGGGGGTTATCTGGTTAGTTCTTACTTTCAAAACTTCGAGCAATTTAGCCGCAGCCTATGGAATTGCCGTGACAGGGACGATGGTTATCACGACGATCTTAGCCTTCGAGGTGGCTGTCCATAAGTGGCGCTGGAGTTATGGAAAAGCCATTGCTCTTTTTGGCTTCTTTTTGATGATCGATTTCGCATTTTTTGGAGCTAACGCCATGAAGATCGTCCACGGAGGCTGGGTGCCTCTGTTGATTGGAGCCTTTATCTATTTCTTAATGGTGACATGGCATAAAGGCAGAAGAATTCTATATTCTCGCTTGAAAGAACGCAGTGTTTCGATCGAAGAGTTTTGTCAGATGATTTTACGTCAGCCTCCCTTGCGAGTAACGGGCACTGCGATCTACATGTCTGGTGACTCCTCTGGGATACCTGTTCCTCTGTTGCATAACATAAAACATAACAAGGTTTTGCACGAGAGAGTCGCGCTACTGACAATTCAAACAAAAGACGACCCCTTTGTTCCGAAAAAGGACAGGGTTGTTATTCAAGAGATCATCCCTAATTTTTATCGAATCATTGTCTATTATGGTTTTATGGAAACTCCAAAAATGAAGCACATCCTTGAGGCCTGTCGGCAACGTGATATCCATTTTAATGTGCAAGAAACAACTTTTGTTTTGGGCAGAGAAACCATTCTTCCAAGCAGCACCCCAGGGATGAGTTTATGGCGCGAAAAAATATTCGCGATCATGTCTAAAAATGCCCAAAGGCCAACAGCCTTCTTTAAAATACCACCAAATCAGGTGATTGAAGTGGGGATCCAGGTCGAGATTTAATAATTAATCTTCGAGAAATTTGCGAATTTCTTCTTTTTGTTTCATGCCATCCTCGTAACCAATTTCAATGAGTTGAGTGCAGAACGAGGGGTCAAAAAGAAGGTAGCTGACGATTTCACTGGTTTCGTGGATGGTGCCAAGACCTTTAAGTAAATAACGAATAATAGGGGGCAGTTTAAGATACTTCTCTGCCGCGATTTCTCCAATATCGATCGAAGGACTGATCCAAACATAATCTACTTTTTTATAGGTTAGGTCGTTGTGTATGTGCGGGGGGATTTGGTCAATCAAAGAATTGATTCTCCCCAGCCTTTCAACGTCGAGTTCAACTCCATCTAAAAGCACCGAGTTTAAAAGCACATTTAAGACTCGCCCAACGCTCGGTGCTTTTTTGCTTTCGGCAACTCTCAGATCATAAGCGCTCGTTCCTTGCTGACGAACTCCAATAACGAGAATCTTTCTTGCCCCGAGATAAATGCTAGGACTGCAAGGAGCTGTGTTGCGGACGCAGCCATCTCCGAAATATCGATCATCAACACCAATTGGCGGAAAAAGCAAAGGGATAGCAGAGGAAGCCATCACATGCTCCGCTTGAATTTGCGCCACTTCGCTTTTGCGGCGGGCCTTCTCCCAAGTCGGTAGTTTTTTTTGTCCTTGCACGAAGGTGATGGCTACGGAGGACTCGTAATCCAGGGCTGTGATTGCCAAAGCTTGGAGGGTGCCGCGATCAATATTATTTTGAATTTTAGCGAAGGAAAGTCGTTCTTGAATGAGTTTTTTTAGCGGGGCTGTGTCTAGCAAAGCCTGACCAGGAGTTGCGCCGCTCATAGCGCCGACGGAGACGGACTTTACCCAATTAAAGCCAATTTTTCCTAAGGAGCTGATGTCAGAGTAGAAAACTTGATCACTGGTCAGTTGGCTCCACATGTCCACGAGGGACTTGCAAGAAGTGGCAAACTCATCAGCGCCCGCTGCTAAAAAACTGGCGTTGATCGCGCCAGCGCTGACGCCTGAGTAAATATCAAAGGCCTGGTGAACCCCCATGGATTGGGCAATATCCGCGATTGCTGAGAGGACTCCTACTTGGTAGGCACCACGGGCTCCGCCACCAGACAAGACCAAAGCTTTACTAATTTTTGCCATAGACTTTATTAAACTCTAAATCTCAAAATGAGACAAAGTCTTTTAGCTCTGTCCAGACTCTAAACGCCGAAGGGACAAAAAATGGCGAAGTCTTCTGTGGCGAATCTAACCCCGACGTTAGGTGGCGCGAGGTGGTTTTAAAAAACCTCCTCAATTCATGCAGTTGTGTGAATTATTTCAGATATCACTCTGTGGTTCCTCTTTTGCTCTAGGGAGAGGTATGAAGTTTATTTTTAATCAGGAGGCTTTCATGGACTTAGTAAAGTATACCCGCATTTCGATTTATTGCCTTGTAGCGGCTTTGGCTCTTTCTTCATGTGCAAAAAAGAATAATGACTTAAAAGCTCGAGTAAATGCTGCCGGAGCGAGAGATACCAATCAACAAGTGAGCCAGGTAGCAGATGCTGCGGCCGCAGCTATGAACTTTGATACGGAGTTTGTTAGTATGAACGCTCCTGTTCTTAGCGGCAATGGACTTTCGGTGGTAACACGAATGAGACTCAACACGTCTTATTTCGACATTACGACTATGCATTATACTTACGGTACCAACGCTCAGCCGGCGACAACCAACCAGGTGATAAATGGTGGTAACTTTGCGATTAGCGCAGTGTGTGGCAATGAGTATTGCAATCCCTATTATCTGATTGTGAATATCACTGCAAATGGACGCGAAATAAAACAAATGGGACAGATGAAGTTCTTTTACTACACAGGAG
>JAMIQD010000313.1:0-2759 GCA_035914755.1 Pseudobdellovibrionaceae bacterium
TTTGCTTTGGCTCTTTCCGCATTTTTTACTCTCCCTGTCTTAATTGAATCAAAACTAGTCCAGTTGGAAAGTATGTTTCAAAATTACTATCACTATTCGGTCCATTTTGTAAGTTTTAAACAATTATTTTTTAATAATTATTGGGGAGATGGACCATCACTTTGGGGTATTAACGATGGCATGTCCTTCGCTTTAGGCACCCTCCATTGGTTGTTACCACTTTTTATAGCACTCTACTCTGTTTATCGAAGTATAAAAATAAGATCAATAAAAAAAGATTTTCTTGTTTTGATGCTTATAGCCCTAGGCTTCTTCTCCGCCTTTATGACTCATGAACGTTCTACTTTTCTTTGGATACTTTTTACTCCAATTCAAAAAATTCAATTTCCTTGGCGATTTCTAAATCATAGCATTTTTTTATTTTCACTTTCTATTGCGTTTCTCCCATCGTTGATTAAAAAAATATCTCCAAAGATGGGTTATATCACAATCCCTTTTGTGGCCATGGCTGTAATGTTATTAAATTATAAATATTTTTTCCCTGTTACTTTCGGTCCAATTACTGATTCTCAAAAATTTTCAGGCGAAAGCTGGCGTTTATTGACTACCGCCAGTATTTACGATTTTTTACCAAAAACAGCTTCTACCGCTGCCAAAAGCAAGGCTGCAGATATTATCGATAAAGTCGAGCCTAGTAATACCGAATATCAGCTATTGGGTTGGCAAAAGGGGACCGACTGGTGGCTTTTTAATCTCCAAAATGAAACCCCCGCCAAATTTACTTTGGCTTCTTTATATTTTCCCGATTTTAAGCTATATGATAATCAGATAGAACTCAAGTATGAAGTCGAGCCAGAGCTTGGCCGAATTACGGTGAATCTTGATCCAGGTTATCATCAAATTTATTTGAAGTTTTACAACACTAGAGTTAGGACATTTAGTAATTATTTATCACTTTTTGCCTGGATATTTATTTCTCTTTATTTCATTTCTAGAATATGGAAAACGAAGAAGTTCAAAAAATAAAATCTCAGACAACTACTAATATTATTTTTCTTACCCTGAGGAACTTTGGAATTCAGGCTATTTCTACTCTGGGTTTTTTTATTTTAACCATTGTTCTGGGTACGGGCGAGGTCGGACTCTTTGCCATTGTTGCTGAATCTATTGGTATTCTAGGATATTTTTCTGATGTTGGTCTTGCCTCAGCATTGATTCAACAAAAAGAAGAGCCAGATACCCTCTCTCTTCGAACTACTTTTACTGTCCAGCAAATTTTAGTCTTTCTTTGTCTTGTAGCGGTAGCTATTTTTTACCCTGGCCTTAGTCAAAGCAAAAATTATGGTTCACGGGAAATGTGGATTATGCTTTCTCTTTGTTTTTCTTTTACCGTTGCTTCCCTTAAAACTATACCTTCCGTAAAGCTTGAACGGCACCTAAATTTTAAATTAATTTCAACTATCGATATTATTGAAAATACTATATTTTATGTTCTTGCTGTTACCTTTGCTTTGCTTGGATTTGGTGTTTATTCCTATGCTATAGCCACTTTCATAAAAAGTACTGTCGGTCTAATTCTCATTTTCCTCCTCATGTGGAAGCATTTCACCTCCCCGCGCAAGACCGCGTGGCTGGCCGTCATCGGCTTCATTTTGCCGTTCATTTCTCTGTGGATCGTTACGCATGCCTGAGCCGACGAACATTCGCAGCGGCCTCGTCTGTGTGGGCCTGAACTACAAAACCACCCCCGTCGAGGTGCGTGAGCGCCTCGCGTTTCCCGAGGCGCAAGTGCCCGCCGCCGTGCAGCAGGTGCGCGGCCTGCCGGGCTTTGAAGAAAGCGTCGTCCTCAGCACCTGCAACCGCGTGGAGCTCTACGCCACGCACGCCCTGCCCAGCGGCAAGGACGGCCACGCAGCCCTGCGCCAGTACCTCATCGAGCACTTTGAACTTCAGCCCGAGCACGCGGAAGCCCTCGTGCTCTACAATCTCGATTCCGCCGAAGCCGCGCGGCATCTTTTCCGCGTGGTCAGCGGGCTCGACTCCATGGTGCTTGGCGAGACGGAAATCTTCGGCCAGGTCAAGGCGGCCTACAAACTAGCCCTCGACACCGGCACCACCAGCCGTGCGCTGAATAAACTCTTCCAGCAGGCCTTCACCGTCGGCAAAAAGGTGCGCAACGAGACCACCATCCAGCGCGGCTCCACCAGCGTGGGCAGCGTGGCCGTGGATCTGGCGGAAAAGGTCCACGATCTCAAGGAATGCCGCGTCATGCTCGTCGGTGCCGGCGAAATGAGCCGCACCTGCGCGCAGAGCCTGCTCTCACGCGGCGCCAAGAGCATCATCGTCTCCAACCGCAGCTACGACAAAGCCGTGGAGCTTGCCACCGAGATGAAGGGCCGCGCCATGAAGTTCGACGAATGGGAGCACGCCCTGCACGAGGTGGACGTGATCATCTCCAGCACCAGCGCCCCGCATTTCGTCATCAAGCCCGAGCAGATCGAGCAGGTCATGCGCAAGCGCCGCTGGGAGCCCCTGCTCATCATCGACATCGCCGTGCCGCGTGACGTGGACCCGGCCGTGAACAACATCGAAGGCGTCTATCTCTACGACATCGACGCCCTGCAGGCCATCGCCGACGAGGGCCGCCGCGAACGCGAACGCCAGCTCGCCTCCTGTGAGCGCATCATCGAAGAACAGCTCGAAAAATACGGCTTTCTCACCCCTCCCGGTCATTCCCAGCAAAGCTTCCTCGTTTCATG
>JAMIQD010000314.1:0-8130 GCA_035914755.1 Pseudobdellovibrionaceae bacterium
ATTTTCACTGTTGCGCTATTGCATTGTTTTAATATGAATATCAGAAATATACCAATCTTCCAATTGATATCGATTATTCCTTATTTAAATCATAACCCTTTTTTTTTCGAATAAAGGCAGGAACATCCTAGTTCTGATTTGAAAATGGAGAGCTCAATACCTCGCGAGCCATTTTACGCGCTTTCTCTAAAGACTGCGCTTCCTGGTCTACGTTCATTGAAAGCTGTTCCGGTTGAGAGTGCTTCGCTTTCAACTCCTGACTTTCCTTAAAAGCACGAGCCTTAGCCATCAACATATCCCGAGGCGACACCGTCGCCTCCGCTGGATTTGGTTGCGCATGTTGCTGCATCGGGGTTGCGACTTGCGCAACTGGAGCAATCGGGGTCGGCTGCTCAACAACTGGCGCCGCCATCTGTTGCTGAACTGGCTGCGGAGCGAACTGAGCCGGAGCCTCTATTGGCTGCTGGTAAGTATAGTTCATGACAGAAGTCTGAACAGCCTGGATAGGCGGCAACTCGGCAGGCATAACCGGTGGCTGTTGATACTGATGCATTGATGGCATTTGCGGCATCGGCGGCATCATCATGTTCGGCATATTTGGAATGGCTGGAATAGGCGGCAAGGTGCTCATCCCCATTGACGGGAATTGAATTCCCGTTCCATTTAAGAACTGCTGCATCTGCTGAATCGTATCACTCGCCATCTGACGATCTTCTTGAGCGAAGCCAGTCGCAATAACTGTAACTCGAACTTCGTCTCCAAGATTATCATCGATAACCGCGCCAAAAATAATCTCTGCATCTTCATGAGCCGCTTCGGTGATCAACATCGAAGCCTCATTCACCTCAAGAAGGCTCATATCAGAACCGCCGGTCACATTGATAATGATACCTGTCGCTCCATCAATACGAATGTTTTCGAGCAGCGGAGAAGAAATTGCCGCAGTTGCAGCTTCTACCGCGCGATTTTGACCTTTCGCTGCACCAGTCCCCATAATCGCAATGCCTTTAGAGGCCATGACTGTTCTGATATCAGCAAAATCCAAATTAATGAGCCCACGAATGTTAATCAGGTCTGAAATACCTTTCACCGCTTGCAAAAGAACTTCATCAGCTTTCTTGAAAGTCTCGAGTAGAGGAGTCTTCTCGGTGGCAATTGATAGTAATTTTTGATTAGGAATAACAATTAAAGTATCAACATTTTCTTTTAGCTCTGCCAAGCCGCCATCTGCATGCTTAGAACGCTTCTTTCCTTCAAAAAAGAAAGGCTTTGTTACTACACCAATAGTCAAGGCGCCCAATTCTCGAGCGATTTTCGCAACGATTGGAGCTCCGCCTGTTCCTGTACCACCGCCCATGCCCGCAGTGACGAAGACCATATCGGCACCTTCGAGCTTTTCAACTATTTCATTGTAAGACTCGATCGCTGCCCGGCGACCAATGTCAGGATTTGCCCCAGCGCCGAGGCCCTTTGTTAAATCAAGACCCAGCTGAATTTTCGAGGGCGCCTTATTCGCATTCAACGCTTGAATGTCTGTATTCGCTACGATGAACTCAACGCCGTTCATTTTGGATTCGATCATAGTCGAAACTGCGTTGCTTCCGCCACCACCGACGCCAACTACTTTGATGTTAGCGCCTATGCTTATATTTTCCTCTAGCTCAAACATTCACTCCTCCTAAAACTTTTAGCGCATCCCTGCGCTCGTAACTATTAAACAATAGAGAGATAAAATTCAAAAAATTTGTCCAAAAAAATCTTTAACCTTCTGTGCGATTCCATCTAAGGACTCGCCAATATTGATTATTTCACCAGCATGCTGCTGACTTTGCTGAATCAAATCTTTGCGCTGACTCAAGCCATACAACAACAAACCAACGGCTGCAGAATATTCTCCAGATTTTACAACATCAATCAGTCCGCCCACCTTACTTGGCCCACCTCGACGAACAGGGATGTCAAAAATGAACTCCCCCATCTCAACAAGCCCATCAAGTTGACTCGATCCCCCGGTCAAAACTAATCCCGATCCCATCAGCGGCAACAAGCTACTCATACGCATGTCATTAGCAATAAGATTCAATGTCTCTTCGGCTCTCGCCTCAAGAACATCAGCCAAATCTTTTCTTGGAATCAGTCGCGACTTGCGCCCACCAACTCCTTCTACCTCTATGGTTTCTGCTTCATTCACCATAGAGGCCATAGCGCAGCCAAATTTCTTTTTTAGAACTTCAGCTGAAACCTGCGGAGTTCTCAAGCCAACCGCAACGTCGTGTGTAAAGTGATGACCGCCGATTGGAATAACGGAGGTGTGTGCAACGCTGCCATTAACAAAATAAATCGCGTCACAAGTGCCTCCGCCCATATCAACCACGCAGACGCCAAGATTTCTCTCGTCGTCACTAAGAGTTGCTACCGACGCCGCAAGCTGATTCAACACTAGGCCGGCAACTCGCAGGCCCGCCTTTTCTACACATTTAATTGAATTTTGCAGAGCCGTATAGCCGGCGGTCACTATGTGCACAGAAGCCTCTAAGCGAACTCCAGACATCCCAATGGGATCCGTGATTCCATCTTGACCATCAACTTTGTATTCACGAGGGAGAACGTGCAAAACATTTCTGTCCGCTGGTACTGCGACAGCCTTTGCGGCCTCAATCACGCGTTCGATATCTTGCGTAGTTACTTCTTTATTTTTTATCGCGACCATGCCCTTTGAATCAAAGGATGTGATGTGAGTTCCAGAAACACCAACCCACGCTTCGCCCACCGAGTATCCACTCATGAGTTCCGCTTCTTCTTTTGCCTTTTTTATGGATTCAGTCGTTGCCTCGATATTAACAACAACACCCTGGCGAATACCCGTGTTAGGAGCGGTTCCAACTCCTACGACATCGATCTTTCCTTCGGGGTTCACTGTGCCAATGACAAAGCATACTTTCGTTGAACCAATATCAAGGCCAGCCAGCACCGGTGCTTTCGGTTTTATATTGCTCATCCCTAAGTCCTAAGTAAAATCTTACCAAAACTTTCCAACTCATTCGGAAAGTTAAACCTCCTGTTATCATTCAGGAAGTTGCTCAGACCAAAGTCTCCATGACTTTGGACTGCCTTGACTTTAGCTTAGGGATCCTTACGCAACCTGACAAGAACTTTCTTTGACAGGTTTGCGTCTATGACGCGTGCGTCTATGTCGCGAGTTTCGAGATAGTCTACGACCTGAGAGACTCTTGCGCTTTTGAGTGCCACCTGATCTTCGCCGATTTTTACCTGAATTCCCGTCTTCATCATCATCACCGAAAATCCCTCTTTCGGATCGTATCGCATTTCCGAAATTGTTTTTTTACTAAATGAGCCTTCGGTGGGAATTTCTTTGATCACATTGACAGCCTTAGTCCGCAATTCTTTTTTTTGCAAAAATATCTCTCCATCAAGAAGAGTTACATCCGGAGCCTGGCGAGAGTCCACGCTTTCTAAAAAACTTCCATCTTCAATAATAGGAAAGTACTTCCCGTTTTTACCTAGATAAACCAATTTAACATCGTAAGGTTGAATTTTTACCTGCAAGGTACTCGGCCAGCTGCGAGAAATGCTATGGATCGCGATCCAATTTTGAGAATTTAAAATCGCCACGACTTGAGAAAGATTTACCGACCAAAGAGACTGCCCTCGAAACAGCTCCATCTCCTTTGCCATTTTTTCAACAAGAGGAGCATAAAAGTTCTGTTGATTTTGAGTCCTAGAGCCATCATGAATAATTTCAACTTCTGAAATATTGAAAAATCCGTTTTCATTAAGCCAATACATCGAACCAGCAACAACCGAAGGCACCGCAATAAACGCCACAAATAGCTTCAATATAAGCTTTTTCAAATTAAAACCTCATCTGGGCTTAGTGTAACAAATCTGTCGAAAGGATTTAAAAGCATTTCTACGGCTTGGCCTTTGGTCTACCACTCACCAAGGCGAATAACTTCGGTTTGCAACTCTACATCGCAACACGTCTTTACGGTATGACGAACATGCTCAACCACTGCCCAGATATCGGCCGCCTTCGCCTCTCCTAGATTCACGATAAAGTTTGCGTGCTTTAGAGAAACCTCAGCATCACCGACTCGAAATCCTTTTAGGCCACAATTATCAATCAACTGAGCTGCCTTATGCCCCGAGGGGTTCCTGAAAACCGAACCACAACTAGGCATGTCTAAAGGTTGTTTTAAAAGGCGAACCTTGTTCGCATTGCGTACTTGATCCAATATCGCGTGATCACGCACTAAGGGCCAACTTATCCCAACACGCACAATAATTCCCGGCTGCCATCCCTGTGAGTGCCTATAACTCCAACTAATTTGATCTTTGTTAAAGCGAATCACTTCAAACTCGTTGCCCTCATTACGGAGAACCTCGACCCAATCCGTAATTTCCACGAACTCGCGAGGGGAAAAGCTTTCTGCGACGCCCGCATTCATCACCACGCCGCCTCCAATATCACCAGGAAGTCCCGCCAAAAATAAAGCTGGCGCCAGCTTGGCTTTTAAAAATATTCTTAGAAGTTCTGACTTAGCAGCTCCCGCCAAGGCAGTCACTAGCAGTCGGCCGTCCTCTTCTTTGGCCTCAATGCCAGAAAAGCGACGCAAACAAATCACCAAACCACGAATTCCCTTGTCAGATATAAGAATATTCGTGCCTCCGCCAAAAAAAGTGATGGGCTGCTGATTCTGGTTTGCCCAAAGCACACCCTCTTTAATGTCGTCGATACCTTCAGGTAGACAAAAATACTCTGCCGGTCCGCCGACCATCCATGATGTATATTCTGCAAGTAGGATATTCTTCTTAATTTCCATTAAAGTTTATTTAATACCTCAAGGCCGAGCTTCCAACCATCTCCAGCACCTAAAGTAATAAAGACGTCACCAGGATTGAGCTTGTGAAGTATTTTTTCAGAGGCTGCATTATCGCGCACAAAATACTTGGCATTTTGATGTTTCATGTCTTGAACAAGTTTTTCAGAATTTATTCCCGGAATAGCAGCCTCTCCAGCTGGGTAAATGTCGACCACCAAAACCTCATCGGCTTGCGCGAAGCAAGTGGTAAAGTCGTGCCAACAATGCTGAGTTCTCGAAAACCGATGTGGCTGAAAATAAACCACCAAACGATTCCGAGGGTACTTTTCGCGAAATGCCTGCAGAACGGCACGCACTTCTGTCGGGTGATGTCCATAATCATCATAAATTCGAATGCCGCGCTTTTCGCCCTTAAAATGAAACCTTCGGTCCACACCCTCGAAGCGCTGGAGTCCGCGCGCGCAGGTTTCGAAATCGATACCAGCTTGAAGTCCCGCGAGTATCGCCGCCGTTGCATTAAGGGCATTGTGCCGCCCGGGAACTTTTAGTTGGTAATCGCCAAGTTTAATTTTCTGCTGGGTTTTAGAATCTTTTCGGTACAAAGAGTAGCGACCTTGTTCGCCCTGCAAAATCACATCATTGCTCTCGTCAAAACCATAGAATACCGCACGCTTCGGAAAGTTTTCAAAAATTTTGTGAACTGCAGGATCGTCCCCGCAAATAATACACAAACCATAAAATGGAACACGCAAAGCAAACTCATAAAATGACTTTTGCACATTATCGAAAGTTTTAAAGTGGTCTAAGTGGTCCGCATCAATATTTGTGATAATTGCAATTTCAGGAGTCAACTTATGAAAGCTGCCATCGCTTTCATCCGCTTCTGCCAATAACCACTCGCCATCCCCCAAAAGGGCTGTCGACTTGATGAGCTCAAAGCGACCGCCGACAGCAATAGTCGGCCTCAACTGAGCCTCTAAAAAAATAGCAGACGCCATACTTGTTGTTGTCGTTTTTCCGTGAGTGCCCGCAACTGCTATTCCTCTTTTAAGGCGCATAATTTCGGCCAGAGCCTCCGCCCGAGGGATCAGAGGAATCTGCCGCACTCTTGACTCGGCAATTTCAGGATTGCTGTACTGAATGGCGCTCGAATAAACAACTACATCTGCATCTCCAACATTTTCCGACGCGTGCCCTTTAAAAACTTTGACTCCGATTTCTTTCAATCTCTCGGTATTTGCATTCTCCGCCATGTCACTGCCGGTCACTGCTGCGCCCATCGAATGTAAAAGTTCGGCCAGTCCACACATGCCAATCCCGCCGATGCCAACAAAGTGAAATTTTGATTTCTGCAAACTCATGATGACCCTATCTTTTCTCTATCCGAGCAAAAGCTCCGCCATTTTTTCTGCCGCTCGAGATTTATAAAACTTAGCTAAGTTTTCTCGCATTTCTTGGCGGCGTTGGGTATCTTTTTTGAGATCTTCGATCTTCTGTATCAAAGTGCCTGCATTTAAGTCTTGCTGCAAAAGCATCTCCGCCGCTCGATGTCCAACCAGGCTCTCCGCATTTTTACGCTGATGATCGTCGGCGGCCCAAGGTAGAGGGATAAACAGTGTTGGCTTTGCCGCCGCCGCCACCTCCGCAACCGTGCTTGCGCCGGCTCGGCAGATCACAAGATCGGCCCATTCATAACTCTTTTCCATTTGATACAAATACTCATGTGCTTCAATGCCGTCTCTTCCCTTGTAGGATTCCTTGAGCATAGCAAAATCAATGGGCCCTGTCTGATGAATAATTTTCGTGTTTTTTAACCACGCTCCGCCTTTTTCGACAGCCTCTTTCACTGCCGTATTTATACTACGGGCACCCTGACTTCCGCCAAAGATTAGAATGTGAAATTCTTGTTCGCTTTTCAGGAACTCCTTTTGAGATAATTCCTCTACTTCTTTACGAATCGGAACGCCCACCTGAGTCGTATCGGCACTATGCAAATATTTTGTCGCTTCTTCAAAGACCACAAAGCTTCTACCGACAACACGTGATAACAGCCTGTTCGTCATTCCCGGAAATGCATTGGGCTCCCAGATTGCCGTGCGAAAACCCATCAGACTGGCTACGAGGACGAAGGGACCTGATGCATACCCACCAACTCCAAGAACAGCTTGGGGCTTTAGCTCCATTAGCAACGCGATGGACTGGATAATTGATTTTGGAATACCCAAAATTGTTTTTAGCTTTTTAAAAGCTCCTCCAGAGTGATTTAGCTTTCCAACATTGATGTGATGAAGAGGGAACCCTTCTCGCGGCACAATTTTATTTTCAAGGCCAGTTGGGGTACCAACAAAGTGAACCTCGTAATCAGCATGTTCCGCCTTGATGGCCTTCGCAATGGCAACGCCTGGATAGATGTGCCCGCCAGTGCCGCCACCAGCGATAACCACGTTCTTTTTTTTCATATTTTTCTGACCCTTGAGTGATCCCATTTAGCTCGGCCAAACTTCTTCGAGCTATCCCCAGCTTCCAACGTATTCTCGACATTCAGAATTAAACCAAAAGCGAAACAAAGAACAATCAGTGAACTTCCACCATAACTTAAGAATGGCAGAGTCAAACCTTTCGTCGGCAGCAGACCCATAACAACACCGGCATTAATAAAGACCGATAAGGCAAAGGACAGAGTTAAACCCAAGACCATCGACTTTTTAAAAAGGTTTTCAACTCTAACTGCGATTTGAACTCCGCGAAGAACAACGAAGCCATAAAGCACCAAAATAATGAGGAAACCTACAAACCCCATCTCCTCACCAAACACCGCGAGAGTAAAATCGGTATGGGCCTCGGGTAAGAAAAACAACTTTCCCTGGCCCTGACCAATACCGGCCCCAGTGAGGCCTCCAGAATGAAAACTGAGCATACTTTGAATTACTTGAAAACCTTTTGATGCCGGATCCGACCATGGATCAAGAAATGCCATCACTCGTGCGCGGCGATAAGGAACTGCCATAACCAAGAAGTAAACCGCTGGCAGAATGGTCGCGAAACCCGCGACGATATACTTCCACCGCAAACCAAAAGAAAAAAGAAGACCAATGCCAACCATGAGGATAATTGCGAAAGTTCCGAAGTCTGGTTGTTTTAACAAAAGCCCTAGAGGGCCAACAACTAGCAAGACGAGCGGCGGCCAACTCAACTTACTCAGAAAGTTTTGATTGCGGCACAATAGACTCGCAAACAACAAGCTAAAAGAAATTTTCAGCATTTCCCCAGGCTCGAACCGAAAACC
>JAMIQD010000315.1:0-3663 GCA_035914755.1 Pseudobdellovibrionaceae bacterium
GAGATTCATCTACGAAGAATCTTTCTCATTTTACGCACCGAAGACTCTAATCCCACCTCAAGCGCATAACAAATTAAGGAGTGACCGATATTTACCTCCCGCAGGTGAGGAAGTTTTTTTATAAGCTTCGCATGATGATAATCAAGTCCATGTCCCGCATGCACGCGCAAACCTATTTCGTGGGCCCTTTGCGCCGCTGCAAGCAGGCGCTTCCATTCTTGTTGTTTTTTACGACCAGAATAAAGTACCCAATGCCCCGTATGAAACTCAACTGCATCTGCACCAATTCTATAACTTGCCTCGACTTGCTCAATCGATGGATCGATAAAGAGAGAGATTTCGATGCCTCGCATTTGTAACTTTTCGATCATTGGAGCCATCTTGCGAAAGCTCCTCACCACGTTCAATCCGCCCTCTGTGGTGAGTTCCGCTCGCTTCTCTGGGACCAAACACACCCACTCGGGTTTATATTTCTTTGCAAGCTTGATCATCTCAGGTGTCGCCGCCATCTCTAGATTCAGGTCGACAGGACATTTTTTGGCTAACAAATCCAGGTCATGCAATTGAATATGACGACGGTCTTCACGCAAATGAATCGTGATTTGCTCAGCCCCCCCTTTGACGGACTTTAAAACCATTTCGTAGACACTTGGATAAACCGTGGTTCCACCCCGCACCTGGCGCAGAGTTGCGACATGATCGACATTCACTCCAAGACGAATAGGATCTTTTCTTCTCATTTAGCTTAACTCTTTTTCTAAAAACTTGGCGACTTCTTCAGCATATTCTGTGATTTTTATTTTATCAGGACCTTCAACAAGAATTCTCAATAACGGCTCAGTCCCCGAGTAGCGAACAAAAAGACGCCCCTCTTTACTGAGCTTTTTTTCAATTCTTCCAATCAACTCAGAATATCCCTTGATCTCTGAAAGCTCTGTCCGTCTTTTTACGCGGCAGTTGATCAAAATCTGCGGCACATCTTCGATCACGTGGTTTAATTCACTAGCTGTTTTTCCGGTTTGCTTCATAACTCCCAGCACACTCAGCGCCGCTATACAGCCGTCTCCTGTCGTTGAGTGATCCAAAAAAATAATATGCCCCGATTGTTCTCCGCCCAAGTTGTAACCACTCTTGCGCATTTCTTCGACGACATATTTGTCACCCACACCCACTTTGACAACTTGAATTCCCTCTTCATTCATTTTCTTTTCTAAGCCGAAGTTACTCATTTGAGTTGCAACCAGGGTGTTCTTTTTTAATAAGCCGCGCTCTTTCATATGAAGAGCACAAATTGCTAAAATATGATCCCCATTGATAACCAGCCCCTTCTCATCAACCATGATGACTCGGTCTGCATCTCCGTCCACACTAATCCCAACATCTGCTCGATACTGAATGACCGCCTCTGACAGTTTGGCTGGATAAAGTGCTCCGACCTTGTCATTAATATTCACCCCGTTGGGCTCATCACCAAGCTGAATCACCTCAGCCCCTAGCTCAGAAAACACCTGCGGCGCCACCTTGTAAGCCGCCCCGTTGGCAGTATCTAAAACGATGCGCAAGCCATCCAAGGTGTTTTCAAGAGGAAAAGTCGATTTGACGTAAACAATGTAGCGGCCCTGGGCATCGTCGATTCGCTTTGTTCTGCCGACTTCTCTTGAGTGCGGTAAAAACTGAGAAAGGTTTTCATTCAAAACAAGATGCTCGATTTCCTTTTCCATTTCTTCTGCGATTTTAAAGCCATCCGGACCAAAAACTTTAATTCCATTATCCTGAAAGGCATTGTGCGAAGCCGAAATAACAATTCCCGCATCTGCTCTCATAGTTCGGGTCAAATATCCAATCCCAGGTGTGGGCAGGGGTCCCACCAATTGCACATGAACTCCCATAGAGTTCAATCCCGAAGAAAGTGCCTGTTCGATCATGTATCCCGACAAACGAGTGTCTTTACCGATAACGACCTTGCGGATAGAAGATGCTCCCGGGCGGGCTTGTTTTTGTAACAAATAACCGATGGCCTGCCCAACCTTCAAAACAATATCAGGTGTCATCGGAAATTGATTGGCGGTGCCACGAATTCCGTCAGTACCAAAAAGACGAGTCACTTTTTCAGACATCTGCATTCTCACTTCTATCTCAAAAGTTATTACTTCCCGGGAGTGGGGGGTTTAGACACGACCTCAGCACGAATCACATTGGGCCGAATGCCTAGAACTCTTACACCCACCGGGACTTCTATTTTATTCAGAGGAACATCCACATCCAAGACGCCTTCACCACGCCCAGAAATGTCGACGAGAATACTCCCAGACTGGGGGTTGTCCATAAATTTTTTTAGAGCCGCCCTTGGGCCTGAAACTTTCACCCGGATACTGTCTGCAGTCTGAGCGACCACAACCTGGTTCGGGCCCGTTTGTAGCTCAACATCGATTTTCTTATTAAGAACAAAATCTCGCCGCCCCAAAATTGTTAACCACAGAATCAACGAAATAAAAAGGGCGACCACTTTGTAGCTAAAATTTTCAGTGACATAGGAGGACCAGTCTCTCTTCATCATGAGGCGGTCTCCCCTTGGCTATAGGCCTTGTATTTTAAGCCGTAACTTTCATAGAGCTGTTTCCTAATGTCCCCGAGTTCCGCATTTTGAGTGAGGTGACCACCTTGAACAATTCCGATGGATTTATTTTCTTCGCTCACCACAAAAATAAGAGCGTCTGTTTCTTCAGTAAGACCAATCGCCGCCCGGTGACGAGTGCCCAAATTCTTATCAAGGGCTGGGTTTTTACTTAAAGGCAAAAAACACCCAGCTGAATGTATTTTTGCCCCGCGAATTAATAAAGCCCCATCGTGCATAGGGCTCGAGGGATGAAAAATAGAGCAGATCAACTCAGAGGATACTTTGGCGTCAATCTCTGTTCCAAACTCAATGTGATAATCAATCACAATCTCTTTCTCGATAACAATTAAAGCCCCATAACCCTTTTGCGCGGCGAGAATAATCCCTTTCGCGATCTCCTCGATAACATGGGTCTCTTGAGCCGCAGTCGCATCCGTAAAGAAGGGATTTGTTCCTATGTGAGCAAGAGCCCTGCGGATCTCTCCTTGAAAGAGAATCACAACAATAACAAATAGGTTTGAGAAAAACTTTTCTAGGATCCAATTAAAAGTAAAAAGCTCTAGCCAGATACTAAGAATGTATCCAATCGCGAGAACCCCCAAGCCTGAGAGCATCTGAATGGTCCCCGTACGCCGGATCAAAACTAAAACACGATAGACCACCATCCAAACCAAGACCATATCAATGAGATCCTGGAATCTAAGGTGGGTGGTGATAAAAATAAGATTATCTAGAAACTGCTGCAACACCTGAATCTCTCTAGATGGTCACAGGGCCCGTGTTGCCCACAGGATCCCCCGCATTTTTCACCTCAGATGCTGAGGTTGGCACTCCCAATCCTCCGCCCCCTTTTTTATTGGCTCGTACTTTTTCAATCTCTTTTACATCAGCACCATTGATAAGCATTGCCACTTCGTGACCGTCGATTGTTTCGTACTCAAGTAGAGCCTGAGTTAAGCGCTCAAGAGCCTCTTTATCATCCGTTAAAATCTTTAAGGCCTTCTTATATCCCTCTTCGATAATACGAGAAACCTCGCCGTCAATTT
>JAMIQD010000316.1:0-2448 GCA_035914755.1 Pseudobdellovibrionaceae bacterium
AAAAGCAGGGCCCTCCATATGGAGGCTCGGAGTGGGAACTCCGCCGCCGATTACAAAGTTATTTTCAATTCATCTTCTGGGGCCGGTGGCAAAAATCTCGCCCGTCCCGCCAAGGCAAAGAGCTGTTTGTTCTTGCTCATAAGAAGCCAACCTCTTAATATTCTTAATTGGCATAATATAATTATTTATATGCATTTAAAAGACTACCACCGCTGTTCTATAGTGGGCTATAGAGGAGAGCTCATGAAAAACTTTTTATCTCTTTTTTCGATTCTAACCCTCGCTTTTGCGACTGCAGCTCATGCTGATGCGCAGGGAGCAGGCTCAAATGTTTTTCAAGATCGAGTTACCGCTTACCAAGAATCTTGTGCGAAAGAGTGCCAATACCCGTTTTCCACTAGAGTCCTACAAAATTCAAACTTGGGGCCTGTCGCTATCAAACACCTAAAAGAAATAGCTGTAGATCAGGCCCAAATATGGGCTGATACCATCCTAGAGGGCGATTACCATGCAGATGGTGATACTCGTTTAGATTCAGTTTTGGCTATTTTTGAAAATGGAACGTTTCTAGGATACAAAATAACATACTCAGAAAAGGCTTGGTATGTTGGTGACTGCAATTTCTCTGACTCAAACCTCTCTACTCTCGCTCGATGCGAAGAAGGGCGAATTCACGAGTCGAGTTTTGTTTCCCCAGATTTTAATACCTACTTCCGTGACGAAACCGATTTTGCGGATTTCGAAAACTGATTTTTAAAACGCACCTTCGAAATAAGGTGACTAATTTTCAGACAGCCCGAGAAAATTCTCCATCCTCTACCTCATCTCACGTCAACCCCGCAGCTCGACATTTGATCTTAAAAAAAACTAGCATGGCATTGTTTCTGCATCCCTCCTGAGCATTCTGGGAGGATTCATGAAATTTGGCCTAATAATGTACGTTGTTTCTATAGGACTCTTGGGGGCTATGCCCGCTAAGGCGGCAGTCTGGAAGGACTCCCAAACCTGGAACTCTGAGTGGGAGCAGAGGTATTCAGACTGGGTAAGTACTTCATTTAATGAAGATATATTTACGGCTGGACCTTACAAAAACATCGAAACCGACTGCGCCGACGCGGTTTATAATGCACGGATCATCTTTGCTTTCGAAAATCAGCTACCCTTTATGATCAAAGATCCTACCGGCGGCCCTGAAATGATTACGAACCAAATGTCACGTTTTGACTCGATCAAGGACCCTAATAAACGTCTTCGCAAGTTTATGGATTGGCTCCAAGATATCGTCAGCACCAAATCGCTTTCTAACGATACCTATCCAGTTAAAGTTCATAGGGACTATATTCGCCCCGGAACTGTTTGGAGCCGACCACGAATCACCCGCGAAAACATTTTTAGTAGACTTTTTGGAGCGACAATTCAAGAGGACCCCGGACATGCGGAGCTTGTTAAAGACGTCTCCCAAACAGGGGCTATCTTTTTGATTGGCTCGACTGTTCCGAAAGCCGTTCGCAATCTAAATACAACATCGAGTTTAGTATTTATGCCCGTTGAAACTAGCACCGGATTCAGAAATTGGTTTCAACCTGAGCAGTACACCATGCCTTTAGATACAGTTCCCGGATATTCATTAGAGCAGTTTTCAAGTATCGGAAAGGTACAGACTCAACAAAACAACGACAGTTATGTGCAAAATACCCAGCGCAATCTATCGACGTGGACTGCCGACATACAAAACCGTCTGGCTATGCGCCCAGAAAGTAAAAATGAAAATATCGCAAGGCAGCTCGCCAATATCTGTAACTTGGTGAACACTCGCGTAAATATCATTTTAAAAGCAGAAGAAGCTCGCTTGGCTCTCGGCGGCGCTTGCATGAATGCCGGAGACTACGATGCCTATTCGACTCCGTCTCGAGACAAACGAATTATGACCACCCTCGAGCAACTTATTGATATCGGTGGCGGCTTTGGCTTTACAAAAAAACAACGCCTCAAAGATTTAGCTCCTGCGTTTGTCGCGTGCCCTGATATCCAGTACTCTCCAGAAAAGTTTATTTCATTGTATGACTACGCAACGAAAGCCCTCAGCGGAGATATTTCATCAGATCCAAACGAAGGCGTTGAAGCTCGCTGGGGCTTCGCTCCGACAACTTCAAGCTGCCCTCAGTATGAATAAAAAGCACGAATACTTTTTACTGGTTATTGTTATAGGAGCTGCCCTATGGGCAGCTCTAGTTTTCATCACGCAAAAGCCAACTGAAGCCCCTACTTCTCCTGCGAACATCCCGCTGGAAAAAGAAGTCATTCCCGCGTTTCCAACAGAATCAAAAAATGCCCTCTCTGATTCTGAGGTCTCGCCATCAGTCCCAACTTTAAGCTCGATAAACTTCGAGCCGAGGTTACGCGAAATTGGACAGTGCTTAGAAATTCACAATTCACTAAATGAAAATC
>JAMIQD010000317.1:0-3504 GCA_035914755.1 Pseudobdellovibrionaceae bacterium
GGTGATTTTTGCACCCGGGAAATAAGCCCCAACAACACTCAAAAGATATTTTACATCCTCGGCCGTCGCCACCACTCCTTCAGGAGACTGCTTATAATCCGTGTCAGTTGTCCCAATCACCACCATCTCATGCCGAGGAATTCCGAAAACAATTCGATCGCTCTTTTCTGCCGCCATGACAACGGCGCTCTCAAGTGGCAATCGAGATTTTTGCAGCGTGAGGTGAATCCCCTTGGTGGGGCGCAAAATCGCTGTCCACTCTTTTAATAACTTTGGCCCCAGATCATCAGTCCACGGGCCCACGCAACTCACAACGTGTTTTGCGCGAAGCTGATACTTTTCTTGAGTCCGCTGATCTTGACATTCAACTGAAGCAATTTTTCCGTCTTGGTTAAAAGTGGTGCCCGTCGCCGCAACAAAATTTGCGCAAATCGCACCCGCCTCGTGGGCGGACCTAAGCGTCTCGATAACAAGCCGATCATCGTCCATATAAGCATCAGAGTAGATATAAGACCCTTTTAGCTGCTTCGAATCCAGCATTGGCATCCGTGAAATAGACTCCGCCGAGCTCAAGCGCTCGTGCATCTCGGGAGCTTGAAATAACGCTAAAAGGTCATACAGCCACATGCCAAGACCCATTTTAAACATTCCAACCCGACTATTCTCATAGAGAGGGATCATAAATCGAAGAGGATGCACCAAGTGAGGGGCCATTTCAAATAAACGCGTTCTTTCGTTGAGGGCCTCAAATACCAAATGAAATTCTAAATTTTCAAGATACCGAATCCCTCCGTGAATGAGCTTGCTCGACTTCGAGGAAGTCCCAGAGGCAAAGTCTCGTGCTTCAATCAAGGCCACCTTCATTCCGCGACTGGCGGCGTCTCTTGCCACGCCGGCTCCGTTAATTCCTCCGCCAATGATACATAAATCAAAAGACTCACTTTTCATTTTTTGGATATTTTGAACTCTATCAGGAGCGGAAAATCGTTTCATTTGTTTATGCCTTTGTCGTCTTTATATGCATAACAGCTGGGTTCCAGGCTTCGGCCCTAAAGCTCGAAATTGAGTTAGATACTCCCGCTATATTCGGGAAAAATACTTTTTGAAAATGTTTTTCACGAGATAAACGATAGGCGAGTTCGCACAACTCGTCACGCGCCTGCAAAGATGCATACTGGATATGCTCCATCCATAAGCTCTGTGTTTGGCCATCAAGAAAAAGCAGCGGCTGCGCTAAAAAATAGCCGGCCAAGGCCCCCCGATCCGAATACGCACCAGAGGAGTCCATATCTCTCACCAAAAATGACCACCCCAAGGGCAGGTAGTGCTCGAGAGACTCTCTGCGCCATCGCGCGTTCCAGCTCTGCAAAGTTCTCTCCATCTCATCGGGAATCGACTCTTGAAGTTTTTTATTCTCGAATTCGAGTATTTCCGGCAGATCTTCAATCTGAATGACTCGACAAAAAAGGCTCATTTGTCCAGCTCTCCTCTTGTCTAATTGAGGCCTCTATTTGATACTAAGAACCTATGAAATACAAAGCTTATTCAGCGGAAATTTGGGATCGAATCAACACCGCCTTGGACTATGTCTTGGCCAAGGACTCTGAACCTATAGCCGCGTTCGATGCCGATGGCACGTTGTGGGATATTGATCTCGGCGAAGCCTTTTTTCACTACCAGATTGACCGCCGATTAGTCGATCTTCCAATAGATCCCTGGGACCACTACCAAAACCTGAAAAAAAAGAACAACGATCCGAGTGAAGCGTATTTGTGGCTCGCCCAAATTAATGCGGGAAAAAAAATAGAGCAAGTGCGCGAGTGGGCCGAGCAGGCTGCAAACCTTCAACACCCTCTTCCTCTTTTTAATGAGCAAAAAAAACTGATCGATCTCCTCAAAAGTAAGGGCGTCAAAATTTATGTTGTTACCGCGTCCGTCAAGTGGGCAATTGAGCCCGGGGCTAAACTTCTGGGGCTAAACGACGAATCTGTCATTGGGATCGAGACCGAACTAGAACGTGGCCTTGTCACCAACAAGCAAAAGGGGCCCATTACCTATCAGATGGGAAAGGTTCAAGCTCTGCTAGAAAAAACTGGCGGAAAAAAACCTTTTTTAACTTCAGGGAATACCATGGGAGACTTTCATCTCTTAAATACGGCAACGGAGCTTGCCTTAGCCGTTAGCGCCGCAACCCAAGATGATCATCTCTTCAAATCTGAAAATGACCTGCAAAAAATTGCGCTGCAAAAATCATGGCTGACCCATCGATTTATATAGCATAAATTTATTTGCCTACGACCTTTTCAATATCAGCAATTTCTTTGGGAACCGAGGACGTCATATTTTCGCAACCCTGAGAGGTGACTCGAATATTATCTTCAATTCGGACTCCAATACCTCGATATTTTTTGGGTGCGCTCGTGTCGTCTGCAGGAATATACAAACCGGGCTCAACAGTAAAACACATATTGGCCTCAATCGCGCGCGGAATTCCTTTTCTGAAATACAGACCCGCATCGTGTACGTCCATCCCCAGCCAATGCCCAATACCATGAGGATAGTATCGCTTGTGTTGTAAAGCCGAAATAACGTCTTCTTTGCGGCCAGACAACAAGCCTAGATCCAACATTAAATCCGTTAACAGGGAAGTTCCCATTTCGTGCAACTCTTTAAAAACAATGCCCGGCTTAACAAAGGCAATAATTTGCTTTTGTACGTCTAAAACCCCTTGATAGACGCGCGCCTGCTCGTCAGTAAATTTTCCGTTCACAGGAAAGGTTCGAGTAATATCGCCAGTGAAATAATTGTATTCAGCGCCGGCATCGATCAATAACAGATCGCCATCATTACATTTCTGATCATTAAAATTATAATGCAATGTCGTTGCGGCATTTCCGCTAGCAACAATGTAATTATAGCCCTCTCGGGCCGCGCCCTTCATAAAGAAATGATGCGCAAGAACGCCTTGCACCTGTCTTTCCGTAACCCCTGGCCGGGTAAATCGCATCGCTGCCAAATGGGCCTGCGCCGATATTTCACAAGCCTCACGAAGGTTGTTTAGCTCTATCTCACTTTTGACAAGGCGGTATTCTCCTAAAAAGGTGTCCGCATCATGGATCGACAGCAACCCATATCCCGTACGCCCCTGCATCAAGCGAACCTTTTCTAGACACTGCTTCATCAGTTCGTCCGCATGATCATTCTTGAACATGCGATAATACACCTGCTCAACTTCTTTTAGTAGATTTGGAGCGTGGACTAAAAACTCATCAATTGGATAAGCCTTATCTATCTTAAAGTTTTGCTCAACGCCTTCGGGGCCATAACGAAACCCATCCCAAGTTTCACGCTCTTTATCACGCCGACGAACAAACATAACTGTTTCTGGTGTCATTCCAGGCCGAAAGATCAAAATACTTTCGGGCTCTTCAAATCCTGTCAGGTAATAAAAGTTAGAATCTTGTCGATACGGAAACCCGACATCATGATTTCGAATATGTTCCG
>JAMIQD010000318.1:0-7854 GCA_035914755.1 Pseudobdellovibrionaceae bacterium
TATCCTCACATACGGGCTCTCACTGAGGACGAAGTTGTGGCCAAGTTTGAAGAGCAAGAGGCTGAGCTAGAAAAGCTATTGCAAGTCGACGAGGAAATGATTGAAGAAATGCAAAAGTCAGAAGCTCTCAATGGTCAGCCTGAGGTTTTTAATTATGTGACTCAAGAGCTCTTTGGTACTGGCGAAGATGAAATTGAATTAAGTGATGACGAAGAAGTTCACTTATTTATGGTGTTAAGATTCTTTTCGATGAGTCTAAACGACTTGGCAAAAGAGATGACTTCTCCACTAAAGCACTAGTTTAAAAACGAGTTATTTAGATTTTTCGAAAGGCCCCTCGGATAAAGGGGCTTTTCCTTTTTAGAAGAGGTAGCGTCGGTAGGCAACGCTAGAAACAAGACCCAATGCCGCCATGCTCGTGAGCATACTAGAGCCGCCGTAAGATAACAGTGGGAGCGGGACTCCGACAATCGGTAGCAGGCCAATAACCATACCTATATTTACAAACATATGCCAAAAAACGTAGCATAAGACCCCGACAGACAAAAGGGCTCCAAATTTATCGCGAGAGTTGACGGCAATACGCAGCCCCAAAACAAAAAGCATACAAAATAGACCCATTGTCATCATGCTGCCAACAAAGCCATGCTCTTCGCTCAGCACGCTGTAAATGAAGTCGGTGTGGCGTTCGGGTAAGAATTCCAGCTGAGATTGGGTTCCTTTTCTAAATCCTTTGCCAAGAAAACGTCCGCTGCCGACTGCAATTTTCGACTGGATGCTATTGTAGCCTGTTCCGCGTGGGTCATTCGTTGGCGACATAAAAGTCAAAATGCGATTTTTTTGATATTCACGAAGGCCAAACTGCCAAGCGGCGGGGGCCGTCACAACGATCGCAATGATCACAACAGCAAGGATCGATTTTTTTACTTTTGTGAAAAGGATCATGGATCCTCCGATTGCAGCGAGCATCATGCCCGTCCCCAAATCGGGTTGCTCAACAACGAGGGCAAATGGCAGCAGCAGAGTGATCAGAGGGAGCGCTAGTTCTTTGATTCCCATGCCGCTCCCAGTGGTGACCCGGTTTGAAAGGGTTTTTGCTAGCAACATAATCAGCGCTAGCTTCATGGTTTCGGAGGGTTGATAGCGAAAAAAACCGAGGTCAATCCAGCGCTGGGCTCCCAATGCGACCTTGCCAAAAAAGGTGGTGTAGAGCAGGGCGCCAAGATTGAGAATAAAAATCCATATCGCAATACGGCTGACGATGGCGTAGTCCAAAAGGGTGCAGATAAAAAAGACACTCCAACCAATTCCGAGCCATACAAATTGTGAAATAAATAATGGCTCTACCTCAAGAGAATGAGGGCCGTGAGTCGCGCTGTAGAGATTGATCAACCCAATCACATTGAGGGCAAAGATCACCAAAATAAAATTTAAGTCGAGGCGTTTAAAAAAAGTTCTTTCTTCGACTTGAATTGCTAAATCCACGCCTATTCTCCTTCTGTGACCGTCGCTGGGAGGTTGATCTTCGTGGTTTTTTTCATTTTGAGGTCTTTCAGTCCAGCCTCGATCATTTCAGGATGGTATTTTTGAAAGTAAGCCTGAACTATGTCTCGGACAATAGGGGCCGCTCCCGTATTTCCGTGGCAAGAGTGCTCCGCCAAAACGGCAACTGTAATTTCTGGATTGTCGGCAGGGGCCCACGCAACGAACCAGCCATGGTGTCTCATATGTATGGGCCGCGAGGTGCAGACTGCATAAATCTGATCAGCAGAAAAACCCATAACTTGTGCGGTACCTGTTTTTCCGGCCATGGGAACTCCAGGGACCTTCCAAAACCTTGCAGTTCCATGCTCCCCATTGGCAACTCGCCTCATGCCCTCTTTCACAACTTTGAAAGTTTCGGGAGAAACTTTTATTCCTGTTTTTTGAGTTTCGCTCAGATCTCGTACCACTTGGGGAAAGTTTTCCTTTAAAACTTTTCCCTCTTGGTCGATGATTTTGCGAATGATGAAGGGCTTTACAACCTTTCCTTCGGTTCCAATCGCGTTGTAGGCAACGGCCATTTGAATCGGAGTGGCTTCAACAAAGCCTTGGCCAATCGCGGTGCTGAGGTTTTCTCCAGGTTGCCACTCCTCACCCACGGTGGCCTTTTTCCATTCGGAGTTTGGCATGGTCCCAGCGACCTCTCGGGCGAGCTCGACACCGGTTTTTTGGCCGATTCCAAGGGGGTTGATATAAGCAAACATTTTATCGACTCCGAGGGCGATTCCCATCTTGAAAAAGAAAACGTTAGAGCTTCGTTCGATGGCTTCATAGATGGTGATAGACCCATAGCCATTGCGGTTGCTGTCATGGTAGGGGCGACGACCGAACATAAAAACGCCAGGGGCCGCGACCAAGGTGCTCGGGCCAACTACTTTTTCAGAAAGGGCGGCGACAGCCACGAAGGGCTTGAAAGTTGATCCTGGAGATTTGTAATCTTGTATCACCTTGTTTCTGAGCGGTTTGAAGGGGTCATTCACCAAGCGAGACCAGGTGGAGGCAGAGAATCCTGTCGAGAAATCATTGGGATTAAAAGAGGGAGTGCTAACCCAGGCAAGAACCTCGCCATTTGATTTCATTGCGAAAGCGGCGCCAATACGTTGATTGTCAGTCATCGACTTGAAGGCGGCTTCTTGAACGTCGCGATCGATGGTCAAAACTGCATTGTTGCCGTGGATAGGCTCTTGATCGCGAATTTGTTCACCGTAGATGTTGGGAGTTTGAGTGGATGTTTCGCGGCCATGGGCATCCACTTGAATGAAGCTCAGTCCATCTGTTCCGCGAATTTCCCGTTCAAGAGTTTCTTCGAGCCCACTTTTTCCTATGATATCGCCTTGTTCAAAGCTGAAGACATTTTTGTAGAGGTCATTCATGAGAGGGATTTGTCGTTTTGAGATTTCGGCCACGTAACCAAAGACTTGGGCTCCATCTTCTTTGAGGGGATAGAATCTAACGATGGATTCACGGATCTCGAGTCCCGGCGTATCTAAACGGATGCGTTTGAGCCGAAAGACTTCTTCGCGACTCAGGTTTTCTTTTAGGCGAACCTGTGAAAAAGCGCCATTTTGTTTTCGACTTTTTTGAACTTTCTGAATAATTTTGTCAGATTCGATGCCGAGAATGGGTCCGACAGTACTCGCCATTAAGTCTAGGTTTTCAATGTATTGTGGAGAAAGAATGGCTTCAAATCCCGGAAGATTTTCAACCAAGACCTTTCCGTTGCGGTCGAGCATTAAACCACGAGGGGCGCTGATTTTATTTTGTTTGATGCGGTTTTTTTCGGAGAACTCTCGAAGTTCGTTGCCAGAAATAATTTGCAAATACCAAAGGCGAGTTGCAAATAGAACAAAGGTAATAGCGATCATGCTATAAAGCAGACGATAGCGGGGGATGTATTCTTTGGCCTCGTCGGGGTTGTTGACGTAATCACTCATAGATCAAGCCCCCGAGATTCAAAGGGGACATCATCTTTGCTCAGCTTGTCGATTTTTGTGAGCAGCCAAAACATGGGGACGCCAAAGGCTGGGGTTAGTGCTAGCTGCACAACACGATCTAAAAAATTGATAGGGGCCGGATTTCTTTCGATGAGCCATGAGCCAATAAAGTATATGACGTGGTAACTGATGGCGGCCAGGGTGCACATAATGGTGTAATATGCGGACCCCTCCCAAAATACGCGGCTGCGAATCGAGTAAAGAATAAGGTAGACGGCAAGAAGACACGGAAGAAGCATCTTGATCGGCATCACCGTGAAACTCGTCAGGGCTATGGCCATAATATAAATAGTAAATATCGCAGGATAAAACTTTCGGTAGAGTGCTACGTAAACTATCAGGCACAGCCATAGCATCGGAGCTGGGACTGAGCCAAAAAGTTGGTACCAAAAAGTGCTTTGGAACCCTGATAAAAGTAGTAACAACAGCATCATTACAAAAAAGTTGAGGAGTTTACTCCAACGAATTTTCACTGAGTTTTCTCCACTGGTGCGGGAGCGTCCTCAGTGGTCTCTTGAGCTGGAATTAAGTGAGAGAGGTCGACGTTGGCGGCATTTGCAACGACAAAAACTTCTTCAACCTTGAGTGGGTCGACAACCGGTTTTAGATCCACCTTGAGAGAGACGCTAAAGTTTTTTCTCTCGACACTTTCAACAATGGCGACCGGAAATCCTTTCGGAAAGATATTATCCAATCCCCCGGTGACGACCAAGTCACCTGCCTTTACATCCTCTGTTTTCTCGACATACTTTAGTTGGCAGGCACTTTGACTTCGGCCTTCGACGATTCCATGGGCACGGGTTCGTTGCACGACTCCATCCACGACGGAATACCGATCTGTGATGAGCATAATTTTTGCTGTCAAAGCCTCGGGGCGATAAATGTAGCCGAGGGCGCCTTGCACCGTAATCACGGCTTGGCCGGATTTAAGACCATGCTGGGATCCCTTGTTTATGGTGATTGTGCTGTGATCAGAAGATACGAGATCTCTCCCAATGACTTCGGCCGAGATAAGATTCATTTTTGTCGAATCGCGGAAGGTGAGTAGGTTGCGGAGGCGATCGTTTTCTTGTTTTAATTCTAGCATTTCTCCCATTCGAGTGAGGAGCTCATGATTTTTGGTGCTTAATTCGGCGCTATTTTTTTTGATATAGATGAGATCGAGGAACATAGCCGTTGTGCCGCGCACTCCCGCAGAGAAGCCGTAAAATGTTTCTACGACGAGACCGGCCAGAAAGCTGAAAGGTCGAGAGATCCAATTCGACTCTTGGGGGCGTTGCTGCATGTTGATGGACACCAATGGTAGCGCAAGAACTATGGCCGCCATTATGATCTTTTTTAGATCGATATTAAAGAAATTCAACCCTCACCCCTTGCTTGTCTTAAAACGGTAACAAAAACAGTCCCTGATTCCAACAGTTTCTCCTTGAAAAAAGATATTTTTCGTTGAGTAATAAAAAACTCGTTAAAAATAGGAGTTTTCAAAATATGTCTCAATCCATGGCAGAACGTCTTAAAAAACAAGTTTCAGCGAAGAACATCACTGCGATTGTCCTCTTCGGAGCTATTATTCTGGTGTTTGTCCTTTTTGGAGTCGCAGATCGCCTGGGAGGGGGAGGGGTCGGCTCTGCCGCACAGGTAAATGACGCCCTCATTTCTGTCGCCAATATGCAGACAGCAGAAAACAATCTGCGCCAAATATACGGAGAAATGTTTGGAAACGACGCATCTAGATTGAGGCAAGAAGCGCTGCGCGGCCTTATTGATCGTGAGTTAATGTCTCAAGCTGCGCGTAAAAGCGGCATTCTTGTTGCTGACGGAGAAATCCGTGACACGATCACCAAGGATGTCCCAGCTTTTCAAGATAAGGGTGCTTTCCAAAGAGATTATTACCTTCGCTATCTTGAGATGACTCGTCAAACACCTCGAGACTTCGAAAATAGTATTCGTCAACAGCAAGAGGCACTTCGAGTTCGTCACCTTTTTGACATCGCCTCTCAATTGAGCACAGTTGAGTCCGAAAAGTTGGGAGATCTCAAGGCCTACAAAATGAACGTGCAATTCGTAAAGTTGGACCACAAGGATCTTCTTAATGGCTACACAGTGAGTAAAGCTGAAGCAGAAAAAGCCCTTAGTGACGCGGAGTTTCTTAAGAAGGTTCAGGGGTATTTCGAGAGAAATAAGTCTGATTATACGCGCGACGAAGAGGTTCGGGCTCAGCATATTTTACTGCAACTCAAGCCGGGATCAAACGGAGATGATGAGAAAAAGGCTTTAACAAAAATCGAGGACCTAAAGTTGAAGTCGAAGTCTTCGGATTTTGGCAAACTTGCTTCTGCAAATAGTGAGGACCCGGGTTCTAAAGCAAAAAATGGTGACCTCGGATTTTTTAGCCGGGGCAAAATGGTGAAGGAGTTTGAAGACGTCGCTTTTTCAGCCCCTGTTGGGCAGGTCATGGGGCCAATCAAGACACCTTTCGGCTATCATCTGATAAAAGTAACTGAAAAAAGAGAAGCTTCTCCTGCAAATTTTGAAAAGCAAAAAGTTGAAGTAGCGCAAAAAGTTCTCGCGGACGAAAAGCTGATGACGCAAATGAAGGTACTTGAAGAAGCCGTGGGTAAGGGTGACGAGGTGGCTCTTGAGTCTGCCCTTAAGAGCATTAATGCAAAATGGGATGAAACCGGAATTTTTGATTTGTCACAGGATGCGGCACCTAAGGTTCATAGTCAGGTGGCTAACAGCGCTTTGAGCGAGCTCAGTCTTGAGCAGAAGTTACTAAAGCGCATTGTACGTGACGGTGATGAGAAATATATTCTTAAGCTCAAAGACGCAAAAATGGAAACGCCATTGCCAGTTGATTCAATGACAAAAAATATGACAGAGGCTTTCCGCGCGAATATGTTGTTTAGCGGCTGGATGGGTGACTTTAAAAAAGTGTCTAAAGTAAATGTGAACCAACAATTATTAAAGCCCTAATGAATCTGACTTTTTTTCGCTCACAGACTGTTGGTGTTAAAGTTGGCAAGCCCGAGGAATCTCGGGCTTTTGTTTTTGACGTTGCGTTCGGGGTTGCTGGAGTCAGCGGCGAGGTGGATCCTTTGTCTGGTATGGCAGTTTCTCTCGTTGCTGTCGATAGGCAGCTCGACAGTTTGCGGGATTATCTATCGGCAAAACTCTGGAGTTCCTTAGAGGAGGCCCTTGTAGCTAGCATTGACTGGTTAAATATGGGCAATCTTGCGGAGAATCTAATTTTGAAAGAGTTGCTTTTTACCGAAAAACGCGGACTGATTTTCGGCTGGAGCGGCGATCAGTATTTTATGGGGCGCAGGGATTTCGTGGAGCTGAGCGGGGACCTCTATAGATTGAGATCAAAATTTGTATTTGATGAGCAACGACTCTCAGAGCTTCCAAGTTTGGAATCTAAAGCGGATATCGAGTCGGGAAAAGTTTTTGCGGATCAACCCGAGCTGATCAGTATTGAGATTGAGGACTTCGTTCGGGGTGTAAGATTTCAGTATTTTAGATCTTCTTTAGATGTTCTGGCCCAAAAGAATCTGGGAATAGCTCGCCAAAAGTAATACTGCGTCCATGTCCCTGAGGATTGCAGAGGTGAATTTTTACATCGGGGGAGTCAATAAACTCTGCCATGACTTGGCGACAAAAACCACAAGGTGGCCAGGGGTTTTGTTCGGAGCTCACCACCATCACTTCTTTGATTTTCTTTGCGCCCTCGCTGATGGCTTTAAAAATTGCAGTGCGTTCGGCGCAAACAGTGCCACCGTAGGAAGCATTTTCGACATTACAACCGTTGTAGATCTTGCCGTTATCCATCAGCATGGCGGCTCCGATATGTTTGTGAGAATAGGGAGCGTAGGAATTTTTTTGGGCATCGAGGGCCCATCTTAAAAGTTCTCTATCCATTTTTTACCTCAATGAGTTCCACTACGGAATTTTCAAGTCTGAGTCGTTTAGTATCTTTGACAGGGCTAGCGGGGGCAAGCCTAGAATTGCCGAGAGGTCAGCACTCTCAATTTTGCCAAAGAGCATCATCGCTACTTTTTTCTCACATAGGTAATTGCATCGAGGCGGAAGCCACCTTCGTTTCTAAAAATGCCTCCAGTGGTGGCGGTGACGATCACTTGTTTGATTTGATACCCACCAGGATAGCCGGATCTCATATCTCCTTCTCGAAGTTTGCCGGTCATACTGGAGAGATTTTTAGAAATAGAGCTGTCGACGAAGAGGACTCGGACGCCCTCTATTTTTGTTTTTTTGTAGATGCCGACGATTTTCAGAGTGTGAATATTAGCCAAATCCG
>JAMIQD010000319.1:0-2870 GCA_035914755.1 Pseudobdellovibrionaceae bacterium
GCGCTTTGCAAACACGCTTTAAAATAAGCCTGTTTGAGTAAGAGTTAAAATGTCAGAGTCCCCGCAGCAATTCGAAAAAAGAAAAGCAGATCATATTCGAATCGCCCTGGACCCTCGCTCTCAGGCGGAGGGGCTTTCTGGACTCAGAGACATTCAACTCCTACATGAAGCATTGCCTGATTTTAATTTTAAAGAGGTCGATTGTTCGACCTCTTTTTTTTCGCGAAAACTCTCAGCTCCTTTTTTTATAAGTTCTATGACGGCTGGCCATGAGAATGCGGCTGCTATTAATTCTTGCTTGGCGAAGCTCAGTGCCGACAAACAAATATTAATGGGCGTGGGCTCTCAGAGGCGAGAGTTAAGTGACCCAGCGGCTCATCAGGAGTGGAAGCAGGTGAGAGCAAGAGCTCCTAAGGCTTTACTTTTAGGAAACCTAGGGATCACCCAGGTTATCGCAGCTCCAATTTCACAAATTCAAGCCATGGTGGAGTCGTTGGAAGCAGAGGCTCTCTTTATTCATTTAAACTCGCTTCAGGAGTGTTTGCAGCCCGAGGGGACTCCCGATTTTCGTGGCGGCGAGAAGGCTATCGAGGCGCTTGTAAAAAACCTCTCAATTCCTGTGGTTATCAAAGAAGTTGGATGTGGCTTCTCGCAACAGACCCTCAAGAGAATTTATGATCTGGGTATTTATGCGGTTGATGTGAGTGGCCTCGGTGGGACTCATTGGGGCCGGGTTGAGGGGCTAAGATCGCAAGAGACGGATATCCTGTTTCAGGTAGCTCAAACTTTTGAAAACTGGGGGCTTTCTACCGTGCAAAGTCTCCTCAATGCTAAACAAATTAATGAAAATTACACAGTATGGGCCTCAGGAGGCGTGCGCGATGGTCTTCAAGCTGCTAAGCTGCTGGCCTTGGGGTCCAATATGGTTGGCATCGCTCAACCCTGGTTGAAGGCAGCCATGCAAGGTGAGTCTGCAACTGCGGACTTCTACGAAAAGACTCTCCTGGAACTCAAGATCTCCATGTTTTGCACTGGAGTGCAGAAGTTAGAAGATTTTAGAACGAAGAAGGTTTGGAAATGGCACGAACACTAAGTGAAATTTTTAAAGGCTTTTCAAAGCTCAATCGGAAAGAACGTCTCAACGCTCTCGAAGAGACGGGCGTGATTGAAGCTCGTGATGTTGATTACCTCGAAAGAGGAGGTATGAAAGACACGACCCTCGGCGAAAAGTTTATCGAAAATGTTATTGGTTATTTTCAGATTCCTCTCGGCGTTGCAACAAACTTCAAAATTGACGGTCGAGATTATGCTATTCCGATGGCAGTAGAAGAGACTTCGATCGTTGCGGCCGCCAGTAAGACGGCCAAGTGGGTTCGTGAGCATGGCGAGATAACAACTGAGGTTGTGGGCTCCGAAATCATTGGGCAGATTCAGTGTGCGACTGTCAAAAACTATGCAGTGTTTGAGTCCTTACTGCTCGCGCAGAAAAAATACCTCATCGAGATTTCAAACCGTGAAGTGGCTTTTGGTCTTGTTCGTCGCGGCGGCGGAGTGACAGATATTTCTGTCCGCAGAGTCCCTCGAGGTGACGGGGGCGATATGGCGATCGTTCACGTGATGATGAACCCTTGTGATGCCATGGGTGCCAATATTATCAATCAGGTGTGTGAGTTTTTAAAGGAGCCTATCGAGCAATTCACGGGTGAAAAAGTCACCATGTGTATTCTCTCGAATTTGGTCGACACAAAAATTACCAGAGCCGTGGTGGTCTTAAACGGCATTGCCCCCGACTTAGCCGAGAAAATCGAAGAGGCTTCTTTGTTTGCACAGCAAGATCCTTACCGGGCGGCGACGAACAACAAAGGCGTTCTGAATGGTATCGATCCAATTCTTATTGCAACCGGCAATGACTGGCGCGCCGTTGAGGCGGGAATTCATGCTTTTGCAGCTCGCGATGGGCAATATCGCTCCGTGACCAAGTGGAAGCGCGACGGTGAGACGCTTGTCGGTGTCTTCGAGGCTCCACTGATTGTAGGCATGGTGGGAGGAGTGACGACTCTACACCCCACAGCGGCGCTATGCATGAAGATGCTGGGAGTGGCTTCGGCAAATGAGCTCTCGCGAGTTATTGCAGCCGTCGGTTTAGTGCAGAATTTAGGGGCTCTTAAGGCCCTGACGACGGTAGGGATTATTGAAGGCCATATGAAGCTACATATAAAAAACCTAACCTTGGGAGCCGGCGCGCAAGAGGGCGAGGTTCCTATCGTTCAGAAAAAGCTCGAAGAGATTTTGGCAATCCGTAAACGAATTTCTTTAAGCAATGCCATTGAGGTTCTGAAAGAGCTTCGCGCTTCTGAGCAGAGTCCTCACTAGGAGATGCCTTGTCTTCTTATTTAATTTCTGTTCCAGGAAAAAGTTTTTTAGCAGGAGAGTATTTAGCTCTCAAGGGCGGGCCGAGCTTGGTTTTCGCCTCTAGTCCCCGATTTGAGCTGCAAGCTCAACCCGGAAACGGGAAGGTTGAAGGGATTCATCGCGACTCTCCCGCCGGGAATCTTATCGCGGGAGATTTTGATTTTTATAAAAATTGGGATTTAAAGTTTATTGATCCTCATGGTGGTGCCGGAGGTTGGGGAGCCTCAACAGCCCAGTTCTTAGCGGCCTTTGCGCTGAAGGCGGGGGGCGCGGACAGTCTCGGAATTTCCGAGTTGCTTTCGTCTTATTGGACGCATGCATGGAATGGCGAGGGCTTTCGTCCGAGCGGGGCTGATTTGATTGCACAATATAAAGGTGGCCTGTCCTCGTTCGCAAGAGGCACAAATCAAATCTTTGATTATAACTGGGGCTTTGCGGATATTGATTTTGCGGTAGTG
>JAMIQD010000320.1:0-2691 GCA_035914755.1 Pseudobdellovibrionaceae bacterium
AAACCCCTCGATGTTATTTTAGAGATGAGTCGAAATTACTACAGCGCAAACGGGAAGTATTTTTTGTTAAAGGCCCGTCTCGAAAAAATTAAAGAAGAAATTTCGCTCGCACAAAAAAAATTCAAGGGACTAGCCGTGAAGGTGAGCCCTCTGTCCTCTCCAGTTCTTGATGTTGAACGACATTTAGTGCAAATTAATATCTAAACACATTTTCAAGACGATTTGAAAAAGACTCAAAGCTCATTGCTCCGCAGTGGCCTCCATAAGGAAGGATCAAGGCGCGGTTGCCAAAAGTACTTTTTAGCCATTCAGTATCCCCTGATCTTAAAATAAAATCATCTGCGCTGTGAATAACATAAATATTTTTGTTAGTCTTAATTAGATTGGCAAACTGGTAAATGCTCGAGCTGTCATTGACCTGATCAATCTCTTGAAGAATGCCATTTTGGATTTTTATATTCGGATAGACAAATTTATGTAGGTAATCTGTAAACGAGAACTTGCGAGCTTCGTTATAGCGAGCGTTTCGATGCAGGGGAGTTGCTTTTGCCTTTAGGAGGCCTAAATCATGAATTTGCTGGCTGGCAAAAATAATATCCCTCAAGCTGTCGCGGAAGGAATTTCCGATAAGGTAGGCCATGTCTTGGTTCGACAACGCGAGACGGTCGAAGGTCTCCTGCATGAATTCCTGATCATGAACAGCGGTGGGATCGTTAAGCAAGGGCATTCCAACTTCGGCGACCCGGTTAAAAACATAGTCTTTGCGAAGGCGGCTAAGTTTTTCTCCTTGGAGGTAGAGCAAATCAAGTTGTTTTGCCGCATAAAGGAGATCTAGGGGGGGGTTGACGAGGAGGACTTTGTTAAACTGAAAGACGGTGTCTTTCTGCTCCAGAAACAGCGATACCAAGCCCCCCAAGGAAAATCCAACCAGGGAGTAGGAGCGAGGGTTCAGGCCCTCACGAGATTTTAAGGTCGAGGTTACCAATGTCAAAACCTTGTGGAGATCGGCCGCATCATTAGGAAGATAGCCAGGCAAGCCAGAGCGACTTCCAGCCACGGCAAAATTCCAAGAAAAGGGGTCATCAATCGTTACTGTGTGGTAGCCCAAAGCGAACAGTTTTTCTGCGATAAAGTGAGCCGCGCGGGACTCAGAACTACCACCAGTGCCAGGAATTACAAAAACCAGAGGGGCGGTATTGTTTGCTTGCAGATTGTAGCTAAAGCGAAGGTCTCCTCGGTTTTCAAGGAGGGGAGTGTGGCGACGCTCAGGGTACAGATTTACTTTGAGCCGAGTGGCAGAATCCGAGAGGGGGCCCACCAAGGTCTGAGAAAGGCTCGTTGCTAGGGGGTTTTGTATGTAGGTGATATTTTGACCGAAGGCGAGCGAATAGCAAAACGTGACAGCAAAAACAAGAGAACGCACAAAGACTCCTTATAGAATTACATCAGATGCCTGGGTTTTAAATCAGCTTTTCATTGGGAGCAAGTGGTGTTCTGAGGTGTGACGATAAACTCAAGAAATGTTTTCAGTCTTGTCACAAGAAGTACACACTTGAGGTGGTGTCCCGGGGCGAAAAGTCCCAAATAATGAAGTATTCTTAACAGAGGCTTGCGGGTTTAGAACAAATACTAACCCTCAATGGCAATTTGTGATAGAGCTTGGGTTATGGAAAAATTCACGTGTTGCACCTGTCAAAAGCCAAAAGCGAACCTGGTCTGCGAAATTTGCGAGAGTCACCTTTGTAAGTACTGCGCTCAGTTTACAGACGAAGAAACCTTCTCGTTTTTGCCTGAAATCCCGCCGGATCTTCGGCACACGACCTACTGTGGACCTTGTTACAACGACAAGGTGGCCCCCGCTCTTGCGGATTATCTAAAAACCATGGAAGCGGCAAAAGAGATCATGGTTTTTGACAAAAAACAGGGTAAAGAGACTCGCTTGATAAAGCGACTTGAGGATCCGATCTCAGTGAGCGACTGTGCTGACGAGAGCGAGACGGTTTTGAGGCTGGCGTTTTTAGCTGCCCAGAAAAAGCTCAATGCTATTGTAGATGTGGATTTGTCCTCAGAAAAAATTAAAAATGGCTCCTTCCGGACGACCAAGTGGCGAGGGACCGCAGTCCCCTGTTACGTCAATCCGGAAAAACTATTGAAAGACCGAGCTCTTCGCCAGAATCCCAATTAGAATTCGTTTTCAAAAATTTTAATAATAAGACTGGGAAAAAACTTTCGTTTTTGTCTTTCGGTCACTCGGTGCGATAGCGCCGTGTAATTGTCAAAAATTCTCTCCATACGCTGAGCGTAGTTACGGCTGTAAATCAAAAAGCCACTTTCGATATCGTGAACAAAGCTGCGACGGCTGATGTTCACGGAGCCGATAAAGGCCAATTCGTCGTCGATCAACATGAACTTTGAATGGAGAATCGAGTTCCCTGTCCACTCATAGAGTTTGACGCGGTCTTTGAATTTATTGATGCTTTCTTTGTTCATCTCGGTGTAGAGCCAGTCTAAGGTGTCGCCAGAAAGATCAATACGTGTTTGTATGGTGATATCAACTCCGCGCGTGATGGCTCGATCCAGGGCCGCAGTGATCGCGTCTGTGGGTCTTAAATAGGGGCTTGAAAGTTTGATTTCATGTTGAGCATGATCAATCATATCGACGTAGTACTTCTCTAAGGCGTTTTCGTCGCG
>JAMIQD010000321.1:0-4331 GCA_035914755.1 Pseudobdellovibrionaceae bacterium
GGGACTGCGAGATATCGAGCAAGCATTCCAGGTTTATGATTTGTTTTCTGAGAAATTTCAAAACTATGGTCATGCCCTGAGTGTTCTCGCTTATCATAAGGCATATTTGCTTGCACTGAGGCAGAAGCTTCACTTAATGGATTGCGGAGAAGTGCTTGTGAGTACGGCCCAATTTGAGCTCGCCGCATTCTTTAATTTTAAAAATCATAAAGACTTTATGCGAGACCTTGAGCGAGGTCTTTCGCGTAGTCACTTTTATGTAAATTGGATTTTTGAGGTTGCAAAGAGTTCAAGTAAAAAACTTGAAGAGAGCAGAGCGTGGCGATTTAAAAAGCCCAGGGATCTTGTAGAAGTACTCAAAAACAACCCCGGCCCTTTGGCTCAGCAGAAAATTCGCGAGAATCTAGATCACCTTCTGCCTGAAAATCAAACAGCAAAAAATGACAGATGGTTCGGCCAGGTTTTGAGAGAGGTTCTAGCTCCTACGGCTTCAAAAGATTTTCTTATTGGTGTTTTTGAGTCAAGGTTGATTGATAAGATTCTTCCGGCTATTCGCCACCTCGTGGGATACGTACAGCACGATCAGTATCATCGCTACACCGCCGATGTTCATATTATGCAAGCCTGTGTTATTCTTAAGGCGATCTATAAGAATCCAAGTAAATTGGGGCCCTTAAAAGGAATACATAAAAAACTAAATCCAGAAGATTGGCGAATTATATCTTGGTCTTGCATGTACCATGATCTAGCTAAAGGTCTTCATTCGGATGATCACTCTAAGTTAGGGGTGGAGATCGTTAAACGTGACTTTAAAAGATATGGCTTCGCAAAGAGTTTCACAGAAGAGGTTTCGTGGCTCGTCAATAATCATCTTGAGCTGTCCATTGCGGCCTTCAGAAAAAATCCAAAGGCACGAAAAACCTGGGAGGACCTAGAAGGTAAAGGAGTTCAAGGCGCGCGCCTATGGCGGCTCGCCATTTTTACAGTAATAGATATTTTGGCGACCAACCCCGAAGCTTGGAGTGCGTGGAAAGCTCAGTTGCTTCATGATTTGGTCGAGGTTTTGAGCGCTGAAGTGACGCAGAAGTATTTCTCATTGAAAAATACATTGCAGAAGAAAAACCTCAAAGGGCTTGAGGAGATTCTTAGTGGTTTTGATCCTTTGGTTTTAGAGGAACTTCCGGCTCATCTTTTAGCGGATGACCTGAAGAGGGCGAGAGAAAGTAGTAAATCTTTAGAGCCTTTGGTTTTTAAAAAAGGCGCGGGTCTTTGGTTGCGGTTTCACTCGAAAATAGATCAAGAGGGTGTGCTTGCAAACTATGTACAGCGCCTTTATTCCTTAGGTCTTGGGATTCGTCAGGCCGCAATTCAGACTCTGCCAGGAGTTGGTGTCTACGACTGGTTTCAAGTGAGCAGCGCAAAGAGTCCTGAAATCGTAGAAAAAATGGTTAGAAACTCAGGGGTATTAAAAGCAGAAGTGCCTAGTGTTTCTTACGACAGAATCGATTGGATTACGATTGACGATGAAGAATGGACCCTGAGTTTTAGGGGGCGGGATCAGGCGGGTTTTTTGACTTCTGCCACCCAGGCTCTCGCCCGAGCGGGGCTTAATGTGAAGTCAGCAAGAGTTCATACCTGGGGGCGCCAGGTAGACGATATATTTAGTGTTCGACCGTCAGAACAAGAGCCAGAAGTCGTTTTGAAGAATATAAAATCAGAATTAAATGTGAAGATGTGAAGTTACTTAGGAGCGCGTTGTGCTTGGGCCTGTCTTTTTGCGACTGCCCCCGGTGGTTCCTATGTGATTTCTCCAGTTATAACTGGGATCTGTTTTTGTTCGGTTGTACCAGGCATCCCACTTTTTTTTGGGAAGCTTGTGACAGACCTGACCCTTTTCGTCGAAAATATCAGGATCCTTGCCGAATAAGAAATCTAAGATTTTACCCATACTGAAACCCCCAGTTAGCAACCTCTTGAGTTATAAATCAAGAGAGTCGCCGGCGCAATAGCTTAGAGGTCCATCTTTTAACTGCGAGGATTTGCGCAGACATCGATAATATCAAGTCCTTCGCTCTCAGCGATCCGCCTGTTGCCTTTGTAGTGAGTAAAGCAGGCTTGAGCCGCAGACTCGTAAGCCTCTTCGTAGCTCGGAGCGGTTCGAGAGAATTCGAAGGTAATGGCCTTGTGTTTAAACTTAAACGAGTACAGTTTTTGCGTGGGGGCGGTTTCGACCCAACCAAAACTCGAGGATGAAATCATTGTTGTAAAAGCCAAAAAGCTTATTAAAATTGCCTTTTTCATACTTCCTCCAAAACCCAAACTGTGGGTATTTGCCTATATGTCTTGCAAGCTGCGAGCCTAAAAGTGGAAGTCCTGCGCGCACTATGCATCGTAAGTAATTGATTATATTAGCATAAAATATATCATTATGAGACATAATTCTTGTTGCCAAAGTTATCAGGGAGTGACACTTTTGGGGGCTCAGGTGATCAGGCTTTTATCAGGGGTTTATTGTGAAAATAGTCACAATTTTTATTTCTCTCTATTTGGGTTATAACTCCACTTGCATCGCTGTTAGCACTGCGCATAAATTAATGGTGGTAGCAAACGTTGAGGATACTCTCAAGGTGGCCCACTCTCAAAACTTCTGGGACTCTCTTAACTATGTTCATGATTCAGAGAGCCGCTTTTTGGGCATGAATGGTGTTTTGAAACTGCTCTTGGATCATAATCCTTCGACATCATTAATTTATTTATTGGAACCGCAAGAGCTGCTAGCTGGTCCTGTCCAGCTGGAATTTCTTAAGAAAAACGATTTCCCTCGGGGTTATTCTATTAGCTACCGAAAAAATTCTGATTTTGAAAGTCGGCTCGATATTCTTCGCAATGCAGTGCAGGTTATTAAGCCAACAAGAGTTGTTTTAATCGGGCATAATGGCGGGGTTGATATCGAGGCATATCAGACGCTTTCTCGAGAATTTCCAGAAATCATTTTTCATCAATATATTCATATTCTTTACTCCCCGAATTCAGAATCCGAAGTCGGTAAGTTTTTAAGCCCCTCTCAGCGAGGTTATATTACTGCAATTGAGTTGTTGCTCGATCTCCGTCAAAATAATTTAGTAGATTGGGAGAACTCTCTTGATTTTTCAATGCGCTTGCAAGACCAAGTTCTGAGTGAAGAGGGGCCAGTAGCAGTCAAAGAAATTGCAATTCCGTCATTTGCTCGATGTGACTCTTTTCTTTGGACATGGGAGATTTCAGGTGAGTTGTCATTTTTTACTCCACTGAAGGACTATCTTTCGAATCGCTGTTACTCGCAGCTTTTTTATGCAAATTAAGTATCAAGTTCCAAATATTTACAGAAATTTGTTACCCAAAGACATACTGCAATTCGATCTTACTGAAACCAAGGCGACCTGTGGTGCGTGCCCTGTTTATGCAAATGATTTGAAGTGTTGCACCTTTTATCCCTATCTTCCCAATTACACAATTGGCGCTTTGCTTACTCAGTCCGGGCAGGGGACGGCCTCTGCGCTTGAGGCAATTCGAACTAAAATCAAAAATCGTGAATACAGTTTGCCCTTAGGGTTAGTGGCTCCGCCGAATTATCAGGTCCCGTTTCAGCAGCGGCAGAAAAATGAATTCGGGTGGCGGGAGGATTGGCTTTGTCCTTACTTCGATAGGGTGCAGAAAAACTGCGGAATCTGGCGCTGGCGGGGATCCGTTTGTACGGGATTTTTCTGTAAAAGCTCATTTGGCGTAGCGGGCTTGAGGTTTTGGGATGAGCTTTCGAATTACATGACCTATGTCGAGATGGCCCTTATGGAAGAAGCCCTTGTTATGATGGATTTTTCTCCGAGGCAAATTGGCGATCTGCTTGGTTACTTAAATAGAAAAACGGCCACAAAGACCGAGCTCAGAAGTGCTCGGTTGCCAGAAAAAAAAGCGAAAGCTCTTTGGAATGGTTATTATGAAGATCAAGAGAGTTTTTTTAAAAAAACCTTTCAGATTGTTTCTGAATTAGATAGAAAATCATACAGAGACCTGATCGGCGAGCCCGGTCAACGTCTAGAGGATAACTTGCGGAAGGTTTTTGAGAGAATATGTCCACAGTAAACGAACGACAAAAAAAAATTATCCTTGAGTTCTCCCGCCTGCTTGACTGGGAAGATCGTTACAAGAAAGTGATTGAGATGGGGCGGGAGTTGCCGCCTATGCCAGAGGCGCTTAAAATCGAAGACAACCGAGTAAAGGGTTGCCAATCTCAGGTCTGGTTGTCAGCGCAACTAAGTGACCAGGGAAATGTTGTTTTTCAGGGGGATAGTGAC
>JAMIQD010000322.1:0-1643 GCA_035914755.1 Pseudobdellovibrionaceae bacterium
TTCAGTAAAGACGATAAAAAGGCTTCGAATCTTCATAGTCACATGACTTTCAAAGTCGGGATGCTTTTGTGCAAAGCGAATAATCTTATCCGCCTTTGAAGCATCAATTGTCGTCAAATGATCGACTCGATTTTCTTCTAAATCTTTTAGGCTACTGTCAGGTTTTGTCGTATCAGTCGGGACAAAAACAATTTTTTCGGCAACATCTTTTGAAGCGAAATAGTGGTGCGGATTTAGCTTAAGAATGGCCTCTCCTGACTCTTCTTCCTTTTCTAGCCAATATGGACCGCTTGTTTCAGAAAAATTGATGATCTTTAAAGTTTTCGGATCAACACTTGATCTAGGAATTACAGCAAAGTCGATAGCTCCAAGCATTGGCAGAAGAAATGACTTACGCCCCCTAGCATTCAAATAGACGCTATCACTGTCTTTGTGAATTCCAGGGCAGTCGTCTTCTACTGTCTTTAAGGTAACGCCCGGACAAACGATGTCTTTGAAGTTGCCATGTGTATTTCCCGAAAGAACCAATAGCCGTTTAAGCGAAAAAACAACATCGTCTGGAGTAATCGGCATCCCTGAAGCCGTTTTTAGACTTTTTCGGATAGTAAGTTTTAGTTCATCTCCTAACCAATCCATCTTTTCAGCAACCCCAGCTTCGATAGAGCCATCCTTTGAGATTTCCACCAAAGGCGAAAATACATTTTCCAAGAAAATGTATTCGTGATCGAGATTTATATTGGTTGGCTCATACGCCGTTGCTTTCAGCTTAACAGGGAAAGCGACTCGTAATGTTCGCTCTTTGTTTATACTTTTCATAGATAGCCCTCCTGCGGCCGCTAACACCAAACCAATCAAAGTTAATATTTTGATATTAAACGATTTCATATAATCCTACTTTCAAAAAGCGCCTCCGCCAACGCAGATAGTTGTTGGTTGCGCACCGCCTGGCTGCACGTGCCCTTCGGCCTCAAGTACATTTAAAATGTCCTGGTCGAACTGAACGCACTGATTTTGGTTAACGGTCAGAGTTTTGGTTTCTCCCAAAATTCTGATCGCCCATGCGATCTGGACCTTTTGTAATGGCGTTAGTTTTTTTGCATGCTCGGCATCGGCCAGCGCGTTGAGATTTAATCCCATCAATGCTGCTGTGAAAATCAAAAGTTTCTTTTTCATACTTCTACCCCCTCGGTAAGCTGTTTGAATTCAATCTCATACTTTTTCATCTTCTCTCGAACAGTGCTTCGGCTGATGTTGAGAATCCTCGCCGCAGCAGAAATTGAACCGCCTTGTTCAAGAGCCTTTAATACTAAACCCTTCTCCGACGACATCTGGCTGAATTTTAGAGAAGCCAAATCCGTTGGCTTTTGTTTTGTCGTACCTAGATCTGGACGACTTTTTAATAGCGAGGCATCTAGATTCTTTTCTGAGGACATATTCACGAGAAAGCGTATACAGTGCTCAAGCTCTCGAACATTTCCAGGCCACTTCATTTTTTGAAGTTCTTCTGCAGCGCTAGCAAGCAAGACTTTTTGTTCGCCAGTTTCTTGATTTGTCTTTTCTAAAAAAGATTGGGCCAATACAGGAATATCTTCGGGTCGCTCGCGGAGTGGCTTAATATTTATTGGCAGGACATTCAGGCGAAA
>JAMIQD010000323.1:0-6135 GCA_035914755.1 Pseudobdellovibrionaceae bacterium
TACGTTAAGTCCATCTGGGTTGATCAAGGACCTTCTCTGAAAAGATTTCGTCCGAGAGCCCAAGGTAGAGCTTATGGGATTCAAAAGAAAACCAGCCACATTAATGTAGTTCTCGAGGAGAAATAGTCGTGGGACAAAAGGTTAATCCAATTGGACTTAGAGTAGGTGTTATCAGAACTTGGGACTCTCGGTGGTATGCTAAGGGGCACCAATATTACGAATATCTTCACGAAGATATTCGTCTGCGAAAATATTTAAAAGCTAAGTTGAAACATGCGGGCGTCGCGAAGATCGAAATGGAGCGCGCTGCAAAAAAAATTAAGATTATAATTTCCACAGCTCGTCCTGGTGTTTTTATTGGAAAAAAAGGAACTGGAATTGATGCTCTTAAGGCTGATGTTCAAAAATTGACACCTAATGAAGTTTTTTTGAGCATTCAAGAAGTCCGCAAGCCGGATCTCGATGCTCAGCTAGTTGCGGAAAGCATAGCTCTTCAGCTGGAGAAGCGTATTTCGTGGAGGAGAGCTTTGAAAAAAGCCATCGCGGCAGCCATTAAGGGCGGCGTCCGAGGCATTAAAGTTCGCGTTTCTGGCCGCCTTGATGGTGCCGAAATTGCTCGCTCTGAGTGGTACAACGAAAAGAGCGTGCCACTGCATACTTTAAGAGCTGACATTGATTATGGAACATCAGAGGCCCTAACAAGTTATGGAATCATCGGTTTGAAAGTGTGGATTTATAAGGGCGATATTTTGAGCGCCCGTGAAGTTGAGGAGGCTGGCCGTGTTAAGTCCTAAGAGAGTTAAATGGCGTAAGCAGTTTGTTGGGCGGGCAACTGGTTTTGCTGTTCGTGGCGCAAGCTTAGACTTTGGTGATTATGGCCTTCAGGCCACCGAAGAGGCACGTATGACAGCTCGGCAATTAGAAGCTGCTCGAATTGCAATTGCAAGAAGCGTGAAGCGCGGTGGTAAAATTTGGGTTCGTGTGTTCCCAAATGTTCCGGTAACAAAGAAGCCAGCAGAAACTCGCATGGGTAGTGGAAAAGGAAATCCAGAGTATTGGGTTGCGCGAGTTCTCCCCGGTAAGGTGCTTTTTGAGATGAACGGTGTTACACGCGAACAGGCTAAAGAGGCTTTTGAGCGCGCGGCACATAAGCTGCCATTTAAAACTAGATTCTTGGCTCGGGAGTAGTGAACTATGAAATTTACTGAAATTAAAGACTTATCAGTCGTGGAGTTAAAAAAGAAACGAGCGGGTTTAAGTGAAGAGCTTTTTCAGGCCCGAATTAAGAATACTATCGGCCAACTTTCTAGTCCAATTGAGATCAGAAACCTTCGCCGTGATATTGCTAAAATCAATACAGCTATTGTTAAAAAGGTAGCTCGGTAATGGGAAATACTATGGAAACAAGTTCAAGAGGACGTAGAATTGAAGTCGTAGGCGAGGTGGTTAGCAACAAGATGGACAAAACCATTTCAGTTCTAATTTACAGAATGGTAAGACACAAAAAGTACGGAAAATATACGAAGAAGACTTCGGTATTTAAGGCTCATGATGAAAAAAACGAAGCCAAAATTGGCGACGTAGTGAAAATTCATGAAACTCGACCATTAAGCAAAACTAAACGCTGGGCTCTTAGCGAAATTGTTGAGACGGCAAAAGGTTAGGGTGAAGTTATGATTCAAATGCAGACGAGACTTAACGTTGCTGATAACTCTGGTGCAAAAGAGGTATTCTGCATTAAGGTTCTTGGTGGGTCGAAAAGAAGGGTTGCATCCATTGGAGACATTATTGTTGTTTCTATAAAAGATGCTCTCCCTAATGCAAAAGTAAAAAAAGGTGATGTTGCAAAAGCTGTTGTGGTAAGGACTATTCAAAAATTGCGTCGGCCTGACGGGTCATATATTCGTTTCGATGACAATTCTGCTGTTCTTATCAATGCGGCGAAAGAGCCAATTGGAACTCGTATATTTGGTCCGGTAGCAAGAGAGCTAAGAGCGAAGCAGTTTGTGAAAATCGTGTCTTTGGCTCCAGAAGTACTCTAAGAGGTGTGATATGAATCGCTTACAAGATAGATATAACAAAGAAATCGCTCCTTCTTTGATGAAAAAAATGGGAGCAAAAAACGTAATGCAGGTTCCTCGTTTAGAGAAAATTGTATTGAGCGTGTGTTTGAGTGAGGCAGTTCAAAATCCAAAGATTTTAAACACTGTTGTTGATGAAATAACTGCTATAACTGGTCAAAAAGCTGTAATCACAAAAGCTAAGAAGGCCATTTCGAACTTTAAACTAAGAGCGGGAATCCCTCTTGGAGTAAGAGTCACCCTAAGAAGAGAGAAAATGTGGTCGTTTATTGATCGCTTGAATTCTTTGGCGCTTCCTCGGGTAAGAGATTTTCGAGGACTCCCGAACAAGGGGTTTGACGGGCGAGGCAATTACAATATGGGTTTGAAAGAACAAATCGTGTTTCCTGAGATCAACTATGATAGAGTCGACAAGGTTCGCGGTATGAACATCACAATTTGTACGACTGCTAAAAACGATGCTGATGGAAGATCACTTCTTGAGGCTCTCGGCATGCCATTCAGAAAATAAAGGATAGGTGTCAATTGGCTCGCAAAGCAAGTATCGAAAAAAATAATAAAAGAAAAGCTCTTGCAAAAAAATACTTCAAGCACAGAGAAGAGCTCAGAACAAAAGCGTTGGACATGAAGCTTTCTGAAGAAGAGAGAGCAATGGCTCGCAAGAAGTTGCAGGCTTTACCTCGTGATACAAATGCAAACCGCGTGATTACTCGTTGTGAAATAACGGGTCGCCCTCGCGGAAATTACAAAAAGTTTGGTCTTTCAAGACTTGCATTCAGGCAGTTAGCTCTTGATGGAAAATTGCCTGGCGTCACCAAGGCTAGTTGGTAGAGGAAAAAATGGATACAATTGCACAGTTTCTTACGGTTATTCGGAACGCAGGACGGTCTCAACATGAGAAAGTAGATATGCCTGCATCTAAGGTCAGATCTGGAATTGCTCAAATTTTAGCAAATGAAGGTTACATCCGTAGTTTTAAAGTCGCTAAGGACTCTAAGCAGGGGATTATGCGTGTTTACTTGAAGTATTCAGAAGATGGTGAGCATGCGATCACAGCTATTGATAAGGTCAGCACTCCTGGTCGTCGTTTATATGTAAAAGCAACTCAGATTCCTAAAGTTAGGTCTGGTCTTGGTATGTGCATTCTGAGCACTAGCAAGGGCATCATGAGTGATAAGCAAGCTGCCGAGAAAAATCTTGGTGGTGAACTCCTTTGCACTATTTGGTAGGTGGAATATGTCTCGTATTGGTAAGGCCCCAGTAATTTTTGACGATAAAGTTCAGGTGAGTGTCACTCCTAAAAATGAAGTAATTGTGAAGGGGGCAAAAAGCTCTTTGAACATTGCCATGCAATCTGCTGTGACCGCTACGCTTGATGGTAAGAAGGTCGTTCTCACTCGTGCAGATGACTCCAAGGAAAGCAAGGCTCTTCATGGCTTATATAGATCTTTGATTCAGAATGCGGTGATTGGTGTAACCAAGGGCTTCACTCGAGGTCTTGAGTTGCACGGAGTAGGGTACCGTGCGAATGTCTCTGGAAAAAAACTTGAGCTGTCTTTGGGCTTTAGTCATCCAGTTATTTTTGACATTCCAGATGGAATTGAAATTAAAGTTGAAAAACAGACAGCCATTAGTATTATCGGCGCCAATAAGGAGCTCGTAGGTCAAGTTGCCGCAAAGGTACGCAGCTTTCGTCCGCCTGAGCCATATCTTGGAAAGGGTGTTCGTTATGCAGGCGAGCATCTTCGACGTAAAGCTGGTAAGTCTGCTGGTAAATAATTGAGGTGAGTTATGATGAAGTTAAAAATGAACAAGCATACTAGTGAGCGTAAGAAAAACAGGCTCACTAAAAAAATTCGAATCAGAAAGACGGTGAGTGGGACTGAAGAGCGCCCTCGACTGTGTGTCTTTCGAAGCGGAAAACATATGTACGCTCAGATCGTAAATGACGTGAATGGCCACACTTTGGCATCAGCGTCGTCTTTGAGTATTGATGCAAAAAACTCAGGGAAGGACCTGGCTAAAGAAGTGGGTCTTGCGGTCGCGAAAGTAGCGACTGGGAAAAATATTAAGACCGTCGTTTTTGATCGAAACGGTTACTTGTATCATGGTCGAGTTAAGTCTCTTGCAGAAGGCGCGCGTGAAGGCGGCCTCAATTTCTAAGGAGTAATTTGTGGAGAAAGTTTCAACAGCTGAATTCGAAGAGCGTGTAGTTGCCATCAACCGTGTTACTAAAGTTGTAAAGGGCGGCCGTCGTTTTTCATTCGCGGCACTTGTCGTTGTAGGAAATGGCACTGGAGATATTGGCTTTGGCTCAGGTAAGGCTGGAGAGGTTCCAGAGGCTATCGGTAAAGCAAGTCGCGCAGCTAAGAAGAACTCTAAGTCTGTAGCTTTGAAAGAGGGTACAATTCCTCACGAAGTTGTTGGCAAGTTTGGCGCTGCAAAGGTGATAATGAGACCTGCAGCTCCTGGTACAGGGGTAATCGCAGGCGGAGCTGTTCGTGCAGTTCTTGAGTCTGTGGGAGTTAAAGACATCCTTACAAAGTGTGTTGGGACTCGAAACCCTCACAATGCAGTAAGAGCTACCATTGATGGCTTGAAGCAACTTAAACAGATGAAGCAAATATAAATTTCTGCGGAAATTGTAGGTAGAATATGGCAAAAACATTCGTCGTAACACTTAAAAAATCGTTGATTGGCTGTACTCAAGCCCAAAAAGACACTGTTAGATGTATTGGACTAAAAAAAGTCAGTCACAGTGTCGAGGTGAAAGATACTCCAGCTAATCGCGGACAAATTATGAAAGTGCAGCATCTTCTTGATGTTGCTGTTAAGGGGTAGATTATGAGTCTTTTAAAAACTCTTGCTCCAAAAGAAGGTTCTACACATTATCCAAAGCGAGTCGGTCGAGGTATTGGCTCTGGTTTGGGAGGAACTGCTGGGAAAGGTCACAAGGGGCAGTTGGCTCGTACAGGTGGGCGTGTTCGCCGCGGTTTCGAGGGTGGACAAACCCCTATGCACAGAAGGCTTCCAAAGTTCGGTTTTAGTAACGTAGATTTTGCTACAAATTATGACATTGTTAATGTAGGCCAGCTAGAGTCGTTTTCAGGTGAGGTGACTCCGGATGTTCTTAATCAACATGGAGTTGTAGGTAAAGGCTTGGTTAAAATTCTAGGCAGCGGCGAATTGAAAAAAGCATTAATCGTGAAGGCACACAAATTTAGCGAAAGTGCAAAAAAGGCAATTGAAACTGCTGGTGGCAAAGTAGAGGTAATTAAATAGTGTCTGCCGTCGATAGCATTGCAAAAAACTCAGACCTTAGGAAACGTATTTTTTTTACGCTCGTGATGTTGGCTGTTTACCGTATTGGTGTTCATGTTCCAACGCCAGGGGTTGATGGCGGAGCTGTGCTTTCTTTTTTCAAAGCACAGAGTCAAGGTATCTTCGGCTTATTCAACACCTTTACCGGCGGTGCGCTTTCGCAATTTAGTATTTTTGCTTTGGGTATCATGCCCTATATCTCTGCATCGATTATATTTCAGTTGTTGACGTCTGCGGTCCCATTTCTTGAAGCCTTAAAAAAAGAGGGCGAGCAGGGGCGACGCAAGATCAATCAGTACACTCGCTATGCAACTGTTTTGTTGGCGGTTATTCAGGGTTATGGAATCAGTTCGTGGTTGATGAATTCTACAAGTCCAGACGGACATACATTGGTTGTGGCACCTTACGTGGGCTTTCTTCCATTTCAGATTATGACGGTCATTACCCTTACTGCAGGTACTTGCTTTATCATGTGGCTGGGTGAGCAGATTACTGAAAGAGGAATTGGAAACGGTTCTAGTTTAGTTATCTTTACGGGTATTGCAGCTTCGATTCCAAGTGGAGCTCACAAGTTGTGGGAACTAGTGGGTTCTGGCGAAATGAAGGCAATCGTCGCAATTCTTCTTGTTGTTTTCATGGTGGCTATTATCGCTGCCGTAATTTATATGGAAGTTGCACAGAGACGTATAGCAATCCAGTACTCTCAAAGACAAGGCTCAGGGATGCAGTCCAT
>JAMIQD010000324.1:0-1625 GCA_035914755.1 Pseudobdellovibrionaceae bacterium
GGCTGCCTAGATGGTCACCTGTCTCCCGATTTACAGCTACGACTTGATTTGCAAAATTTTTTCGCAGATTCAGTCATAAACCAATTCTTAGACATCGATGGCTTAATCCACGAGGCAAAAAAATTCATAAAACAAACTTACTCTCAGAAAAACATGACAAAACCCATACGAAACAGTTGCTTGGCATCCCAGATGGACACACGGCTCGTTTCAAAGCAATTGGAAGCGTAGTTTTTGAGAAATTTCGAAAAATCGATCAGACTAGGGCGATGGACGCTGGAGAAATGAGAAAGTGCGATCTCGCGTGGAAAGTTAGGGGAAGTGATGCGAGAGAAAATAGCGATTTTGAGATTTTTTCGAGTTAAAAATGGCGATAGAAGCGTCAGAAATGGTGGAAAGAGTGTCAGAAAGGGAGGTATGGTGCCTTGGATGGAGCTTAATCGTTTAGCACGTGCTTCCCGGACTTTGACGGAATTTTAAGTTTGAAAAATGGGGTGCAAAAAAAATCCGATCAAAGGCTGAGTCTCAACAGATCGCGACTTACGCCGCAGGTGGTGAACGAGAGTCGAGCGTCGACGTTTGCCGGGCAGGTGGGTCGACTTTACCGAGCGCTTGCCGACTTGAATCGGATCTACACACTCGCATGTCCGCAGCACCCCGACGCTCCCCGGGAGGGGGCAGGGGTGTGATCTTGGACTTAGCCAAAAAACCGGAAAGTTTTCCGGACTTGGGCGAATTTTTCGATTTCGGAAACGGACAAAAACAAACCGCCCAGTCAAAGGCTGAGTCTCAACAGATCGCAACATGAAGCTGCTCTACTGGATACAACACCTTGACCAGTAGACAAGTCGTTTGCAAGTGATCTCGCGCCCTGACATTGAACCGGAGTGATCCGGTAAGACATCCGTTTGGGGTTCCCCCAAACGAAAAGGTCATTAGATAGGGCATATGCTGTAGCCTTGCGACTACATACTCAAGCCTCCCGATACCAGGAAGCAAAGATATCGCTATAGCGACTAGATTGGATTCTGACTTAGAGGCTTTCAGTCATAATCCAGCAGATGGTAGCTTCGCAGCATTGGCCTATCGGCCAGCCGCATGAACCAGGTGTCTGAACCCACGGTTCCTCTCGTACTGAGTATGATTACTATCGCAACAATTCGTCAACAGTAGGGTAAAACTAACCTGTCTCACGACGGTCTAAACCCAGCTCACGTTCCCTATTAGTGGGTGAACAATCCAACGCTTGGCGAATTCTGCTTCGCAATGATAGGAAGAGCCGACATCGAAGGATCAAAAAGCGACGTCGCTATGGACGCTTGGCCGCCACAAGCCAGTTCCTTTGTACCAATCTCCTCCAGCATTATCCTCTGGAATCTTCGATTATTCTACATTTACTTTTAGGGAGCTCCTGTAGAATACACTCTCACGAGTGGGAGTAGCACGTTCCTTAAGCAAAGGATTTCTATTTTCCTTCACCCACACCTTTCCGCGCGTTACGATGGCATAGTTTTTGAAAGTTATGGCTATAATTTTGCAATAGCACTTTCCTATGCTCACCACGAGATTGTCTGATTTTTTTATCAGGTTTTCCTCGTACCAGGTTGTGTTGCCTGTATCCAACC
>JAMIQD010000325.1:0-10828 GCA_035914755.1 Pseudobdellovibrionaceae bacterium
CCTATCAAACGCCTTGAGCAGTTCTTTGTTGATCGCCGCACAGACCCTTACTATCAGGATTTAATCAACCAACTCGAACGCACTCTCTCCTTAATACAGCAGGGCGACTCTGAGGCTCTTAATTGGAGCTCGATGATTCTCACTCAAGCGGAAACAGCTCTCGAGAATATTTTCACGGGTGACAAGCTTCTGACTCTTCTGGTAAGAGATCTGCGTCATACTAGTGAAAATACACGGAAAATGGCCTCCTCCGGGGCGGTCAGCAACTCTATCGAGGCGGATGAAAAATGTCTGAAAATAACTCCGATAAAAGACTACGGCTTAACAAACTAATTGCTGACAGCGGTCTTGCAAGTCGCAGGCATGCCGATCGAATGATCGAAGAAGGCCAAGTCACCGTCAATGGCAAACGGGTCTACGAGTTAGGGATTAAAGTCGATCCTGCTCATGATCATATCTTAGTTAACGGCAAACCGCTCAAAAAGCCCCTCGAAAATATTTATGTGATGCTGAACAAGCCTCGTGGTGTTCTAACAACGATGGAAGATCCTCTCGAGCGTCCCACAATTGCTGAGTACCTCGAGAAAGTGCCAGGCCGAGTGTTCCCAGTCGGTCGACTGGACTGGGACTCGGAAGGTCTATTGTTGTTAACAAATGATGGCGACTTTGCCAATAAAGTCACTCACCCCAAAGCCGAAGTCACCAAAACCTACATGGTGAAGGTCGATGGCCAGCCCACCAAGGAAGATCTAGCGAAGCTTCTACGCGGAGTCAGCATCGTCGGCGGCAAGGTTGCGGCTAAGCATATCGAAAAAGTTAAGCGCAACGAAGGCTCTGAAAAATACGACTGGTACAAAATCGTCATCACTGAAGGAAAAAATCGTCAGATCCGACAGATGTTTGAAAAAATTGGTTTCGACGTCCTCAAGCTTCAACGTGTGGCTATTGGTCGTCTGCGCATTGGCAATGTCGAACGCGGAGAACTAGTTTTTTTGAATAACGCCGCCATTGAACGAGTCTTTTTGCCAGATGCGCCTGAAGAAATTAAATTGAAAAAAACCTACAAAGGCCGCAAGGTCTCTGCAAAAAAAACGGCGAATGCAAAGACCGCAGGCGCAAGCTCTCGTGGCAAAAAAAAGAAAGCGGCATTCAAGCCCCGTCCTCATAAAAAATAGTGGATAGCAAGAAGATCGTCGGAGCTTTAGAAATTGCGGCAGGAAGTCTTGGGTTTGGATTTCTTGGAATTTTTGGCAAGTGGGCTTTTCAAAGTGGCCTCAGCGTTGGCGAGCTATTGACCTATCGTTTTATCCTTGCTGCGATTATCCTATGGTTAGGGCTTCTCATTTTTAATCGACAAAAAATATTTTTGTGCCAACGACAGGTCTTTATATCGGCAGGGCTTGGCATCTTTGGCTACGCTGTATTTGCAACTCTATATTTTACCGCTATCCAGGGGATGTCAGTTGGGCTCGCGGCCTTATTGCTTTATACCTACCCTTTCTGGGTTAGCGTCCTATCGCATATTTTTTTAAAGGATAAATTATCCGGGGCACAGTGGTTAGTTCTATTAATTGCACTCCTTGGCGTAAATCTTCTACTTTGGGGCCAATTTCAGATCTCTGATTTAGGAGCCGTGGCTGCGGGTCTTGGCTCCGCAATAACCTACGCGGCGTATATTTTGATTTCAGCAAGATATCAAAAAAATGTTCTTCCGATTTCTTCTAGTCTGTATGTAATCACTGCAGCGGCGCTAGCCCTCGCCGCATTTCATCGGCCTCGTTTAGAACTAATGTCACAAATGAATTCATATCAGTGGGCTATTATTGGCGGCGTAGCCATTATTTCAACGATTTTTCCGATGACTATGATCTTGTCGGGTTTGCAAAAAATCCGAAGCTCGCAAGCGGCCTTGGTCTCAATGCTTGAGCCAGTCACTGCAGCAGTCGTCGCTGCATTTATATTTCATGAGTCGATGACCTCACTTCAAATACTTGGGGCGGTATTGATTTTGATATGCTTAATGATCAGCATCCTAAAAAAACACTAGGCGACACGTTGTTGATCTTTAAGCAAACGCTGAGTCGCGAGATCCTGAAGATATTTTCCTAAAAATATATTTTGCGCAAGCAGTCTATAAAATTCATTTTGATTGATCTCTAATAGCAACGACTCTTTTTGCGAGATAACTGACGCCGAACGAACTCCTTGGTTAGCGAGCAAGGCGATTTCTCCTAAGACTCCTCCCTGATTGATAACCCCAATACTCCGACCATCTTGATGCACAACCAAAGAGCCTTGTATCACGACATAGGCGCTGTGGCCGACCTCGCCTTGATTAAATAAAGCTTGGCCTTCGCTCACACGCACACAACGTCCACATAGAGTGAGAGCATCGAAACAATCTGCAGGCATCTCTTTAAAAGTTGCAGAGTTTAGAAGCGCATGTTGAACCCAGAAACGATACTGCAAGCTCTGGGCTTTTTCTTTATTTAAAAAGCGATCGAAAATCTCTGGCATACAAGGCACGCGCAAAATTTTGCTGTCACTCAAAGAGATCACGTCTGCAGTTCTCGGATGTCCCAATAAGAATGCCCCTTCACCAAAAGCGGCGTTGTCTGCTAAAGTTGCAATTAAATATTTGCCGCCTTGGATATGTGACTTATATACTCCAGCGGTTCCCTTAAGGATTACATATAAATCTCGGCTCAAATCTCCCTGCCGACAAAGCAAAGACTTTGGCGGAACATGGTGAATGGACGCTTTTGACAATAAATATTCGGAAAGCTGAGGCTCCAAAGATCTAAAAAATGGCAAGTCTCGCATCATTCGCATCGAAGTCACTGGGCTGCTCGTTAGATTCAGATCGACGATATTATTCCATATCGACTTTTCCGGTGTGGGTTTCATTTTTTCAAAATATTGATAGAACGAAGGATTGCGAATGGCTTTCGCAGCCACCAAGCGTGTTACTAAATCAAAAAGCTCACTAAAATTGACTAGCCACCCCTGCTTGAGAAAGTGATCAACAACGGCCTCAATAGATTTTCCGCCTTGAAGGATCTGCAAATAAAGCTTCTGGAGGTCCGAAATACCAGAAAGCATCGCAAACTGTGCCTCGAATTGAACGACTTCTTTTTCAATCTTCATTTAAGCCGCCCTTCCCAAAAGCTCTTCCAGCTTTTTTAGATGGGGATTCGTGTTGTAATAAACGGCATCATTTTGGCGATAGTGCTCAACCAGTTTTAAAGCAACGTAGCGTCCACTCGCCTGATAAACTTTATCCGGCGAACGTAGCAGAGTCTGAACACGACTCACCAGCTCCTTATCAACCACCTGCTTACCGGCAACCACAAGGGCATCCGCTGAAAGACGGTTGTCCGGCGAATGAATAAATTTGTGTAAGAATCGAACATTGGATGACGCCTCGCCAAGAACTGAAACTGCATTTGCCTGGACTCGAGGATCCGAAAACTGCAAATAGAGCTTCAATATTTCTGTAAGTTTTTCAGAGCGATTTGCATTCGGAATTACAAAGTAAGTCATGGCGACCGCCGCCGATAGAACTTTCGGATTGACGGCTTTTTCGTGTGACTGACGATAGGTCTTTTCTAGAAACTGAGTAAAGGCGACTTCTAGTTCATTGCAAATAATCGTTGTTTTAAGATTTTTTAAATCTCCGTGCACTCTAAAAAATAATTCATCCCTTTGCTCGACGACCAATCGTTCTAAATACTTCATAAGCGCCATGAGGTTTACATCGCTTCTGAAGTATGTGCAGTACTCGGCCTTGTCTTTTTCTAAAAAAATGTCGTAAGGCAGAAATTCATCAACGATACAGACAAGCGCTTTTTCGTCAAATCCCTTGAGGTGACTTTCTTTGGGCTGTGACGGCCGACATAAGTTCGAAACGTAGTCTCGCGATGAATCATAAATAGCAAGACAGTTGCGAGATTTGTCGTCGACCTGACCTAAAAGCCTTGCAGATTCGATCAACGGCAGACCGCTTAAGCCAAATCCTGTATCGAGTTTTACAAAACGAGTCGTTCCGCTGGCAAAACTGGCCTTTAATTTAAAGTAGTGGCCCGCTTCGATGGGCAGTGTTCTTTCAATTTCGTCGGCAAGTTCAAATAAAGATCGCACTGCTGCCACTGCGGCTGCCTCAGTCATCTTGCGAGGCCCTTTGAAGTGAAAGACCACTTCATCACCGACGTATTGGTAGATGAGCCCGCCGTAACGCTCGATTAGCTCCCGCGCAGCCACGAAGTATCGATTTAATATTTTCGAGACGTATTCTTCTTTTTTCTCTAGATACAATTGCGTGTAGCCGTTTAAATCCACGCGAACCATGGTGCTTTCGAATGTGTGAGGAACGGAGGCCCCGGAGTTTAACTCATGAACTATGGCCGGCGACAAAGTGGCAGTCAAAAATTCGTTCTTTGATTTTAAGCTCTGCTGTTCTTTTTCATAGGAAGAGGTCGCCTTTAAGAGAGCGTCTCCCTCTCGAGAAATGGACTTAAGACTCGCCAACTCTTGACGATTTTTAGAACTCACGAGCTTTGAGATATTAAGAATATCTTTTAGGAAAAGGTACAGAATCAATGAGAGACTTAGAGTGACTACGGCAAAATCATTTATTATTAAGTATTTTTGTTCTTTAACAGCCGCCTTAAATAGAGCCGGCTTTCCAGTAATGATTCCGACGGTTAGTACATAATCGTATATCTTGATGGTTTTAAAAGCCAAAGACTCATTCTCAACGAAGAGGTTGTAGTTTTTTGGGGAAAAGCTATGGTTTAAATCATCCGGATTATTTTGGGCATTGTAGAAGGTAACAACTTTGCCATTTTTTTGAAGGATGTAAAAATCGACCATGCGAAACTCTCGAGCTTGTTGTAAGCGCTCGCCGAGGTAGTCGATGTTGTCTTTGATGATCATGTTGGCAGAGAACTCAAGTACAAAGTCGACGTACTTTTTGCGATTTTCGATCACCTTTTCGATATTAGAAGTGATGTTGTAGTAGTATTCACTTGAGACTATGCCAATGTAGGCTAGCCAGAAAGTGGTGACCGCTAAGACAAGAATGGATTTTTTGCGCTTATTCTTGGCGAACATAACGTGTTCCTGTATCTAGGTAGATGGTGACTCCGGGGCCCCTTTTCGGGTGTCCAAACACCTTACCAGTTCTATCTACGACGCTAATTTTATTGTCGTCGAGTGTTTTTTGAAACCCAGGTTCTGTAACTTTTTGTTTGGCCTGATTGTAGTCTTTAAAAAATGTAACTAGCTGTTCGCGGTCCGGGGCGGAGTTCGTCGAGGACGGTGATCTTTTTGCTGAACTTGGGGCGCTTGTTATTGCTGGCGAAGAGCCTCGATTTTGCGTCGCTTGGGTGACTGTGGATCTTGCTGCCATGGCTCTGTTATCCGCCTGGTCCACGCCCGACTGCGATGCCCTGCCTAGCTCGCTCGTGCTATCGACGAGATCTATCTGTGATTTTTTGCCGTTATTTCGTTCCGCAGTTTTTATTCGCGAGTCGCTGCTGGCTTTCGCTGGCGTCTGCTCTTGTTTTGTTTTTTTATCGTCAGAAAGAAGTATTTCTTCTTTTACTTCATAGTCGTCTGATTTAGTGGACTTGGCTACGCCCACGGACTTAGCGCCGAAAGACGCGGGACTCCTGCTACCGATCGGGCTGGCTTGAGCCGGCTCAGAGAATGATGCCATCACTTTATTTGCAAAATTAAGAATCGGTGTGGTCGCGCTCACGCTTTTAGCTAAGGCTTTTTCCGCCGCCTGCTCTGGATTTGCTACGTATTCGCGAGCGTCTTTATCGCTATCAACGAAGGGGCGATTAATTTCTTCCATCGGCGCATTAGGGATTTCGTTTTCTGCCAAGGTCCTCGGAATGGCCGCAGGAGCGTTTTGTGTGGCGGCTTCGGCAGAGGCCTGGGATGTGGCGAGGGATTGGGGAACTACGAGTGATGAAATACGTAGAAGTTCATTTTCACCTGTTGCATCGTCCGGAGATTTTGATGGCGCCTCATCATCGAAACAAACAGAAATAAGGTCTTCAACAACATTTTCATTTACTACGTCAAGAGAGTGAAAAATCTCATGAACTGCAATTTTTTCAAATTCTTTTCGCGTTAGAATCTCATTTTCTCCAGCATTTTTGGGTACAAGAAACTGAATTCCATTTTCTTCTGTGCATTGCCCCTTCGTCTTTGCAGTTGGAGTCGTGAGGCATGAAATATTACCTCTGAACGAATCGGGTTGTTCGTAGTACTTCTGCGCCGCTAACGCATACTTTAAAGCCAAAAAGTTTAATTCATTTTTTGTTTCGGCTATGTCGGCTTTTTTTCTCGCTCTAACAAAAATATCTGCCGTTGATTCTCGCTTTAAACATGCGGTGATTTTACTTTTTGGTGACAGAGCTTCAACTAAAGCGGATGTCATCTTCTCATATTCATCTTCAGTCATGACTTTTTTGCAGACTGGATTAATAACTGTATTTTGCAAATTGTTATAGAGTGTTTCCTCCTCAAACTTTTTGCCAAGCTCTTCAAGACTATTGATTGCAGAAACTTTAGTATCGCATTTAATTTCTTTTGTAAGGCCACCAGAGTAGTTCATTACAAGAGGCTTTCTTTGTTTTGCAAAAACCAGCTTTAATGAGCTGCCACTTCGCACAAAGACTATTTCTTTAATAGATTTTTTATTTGCTTCAACGAATCTGATCGATTTAACTTTTCCGTTTTCGAATACCTGTTGAACACTTAAATTTTTACTTTTTACTTCCCAGTATTTAATTATATTTTTATTTTTAGAATTTAAACGCAAATCTTGGTAGTCACCCTTAGACACAAAGAATCCGTCGAAACCCTTTGCTATTTGTGGTTTATAACTAACAACCCCGGCTCTTGCTTCAACAAGAGAAAATGAGATTGCGATTATTATAAAATACCCAAGAATATTCATGCGATGTTATATCGACACAATTGCATTTAAAATTTACTAGACTAGACTAAAATACATTCAACTCAACTATAGTATAGAATTGTTAGCAGCTATTTTCCATTCACTAAAATCAATTCATTATTTAGATTATGAAAAGCCTTGTTATAGCTTTGGGAATCTTTGCAGGCATTGAGTCTTCAGCTCAAATTTACGGATTTAATACATTTGACTCTTCCTACAGGCAAAATGGCACGGATCTACTAGTAAAAAATATGCCGCCGGTACGAACCCAAGACACCTTGGGGGTCTGTTACGCATTTTCAGCAAGCGCAATCCTTGAACACGCTATATGCAAAGATGAAAAACTAGACTGCAGAAATCTTTCTAATGACCAAAGGCCCTCAGTTTTAGATCTTGCACGTTATGCTACCAGTCCAACAAAAATCAAAGACAAAACAGACCCCAACTCTTATCCAAAAGTTATAGGGAATCGCCGTACATTTGGCATGGATATTATAATAAATATGTTTAATACGGAATCTGTCAGCAAAGAATCCTGCGCCCCATTTGATAATATTGTCTCAAAAGCAAAATCGCTTGAAGAGCAACGCTCGGATGAAGAAAAAATGTGGCTTCAGTTCCGAAATGCATACGACATGTATAAAATAAAATCTAAGGACTGCGAGCAATGTGCGCTGGACTACGCAACTACGACCGGCAAAGACCTTCAAGTTTCGTATAATTTAAAAACTAACAATCTTGAAATGCTTAAAGCCTTTGCCTCTGCCACCTATGAAGAGTTTCTTTTTCGCGCGCTAGTTCCCGAAAACTGTGGAAAAATCGGAAAACGAATTCGATTTTTCACTCCTGATAAAAAAATTGGCGTTTGGCCCCTTGAGGACACAAAAAAACCAAACTATGATGTCGCAATCGTAAAACTGAAAGAGCAGCTTACAAATGACCGCCCAGTTCTAGTTAACTCCATGTGTACGCTTGAGCGGTCAACTCCTGAGTGCGCACAAACAACTTCGAACGGCTTAGAGTCTGGTGGCCATGGTCTTGTAATTACAGGATATCGGAAGATGTGCAATAAGTCCGGCAAATGTTACGATGCTGTCAAAGTTCACAACAGCTGGGGCCAAGCCTGGCAGGATGCAAACAATGATGGCTGGGTTGAGGCAAAAACTCTTCTAGATAGAACTGATTATGCTTACGGAACATTTTCTTGGATCGAGCCGAAATAATTTTACAACGCGTAGGTAAAATATGTTTTTAAAACTAGTTATAATTTTAAACTCGCTTGCCTATGCGTACCCCTCTCAATTAAAGGTTTGGAAAGACGACAAGTATGTCCAAGTTGTGATTAAAGAGCACGCAGGCCTTCACCTCTCGGATACTTGCCTGAAAAAATCACCGGTAGTGTGCGAGGCGTTCAGTGCAACGAAGGTGGCAACGAAGCCCAGTCTTGCAAAAACTGGGACGGCAGGGCACCCCGCTTCTCGATATTGTCATGACAAAAACGGTTCAGTCAGAATATTAATTTCGGAAGACAACAAACAATACGATTACTGTCTCTTCAAAGACGGATCGATGGTTGACTCTTGGGATCTGTACTACAAACACTTCCCGAAGCAAGAAATCAAGTAGGCTCGTCGATTCTGATCTAAATAAAATCTCTTGGGTTTATGAATTTACACGCGCCGAATTCCTGCTTGCTGACGGTAGCGTTCCTTGTTGTGGTTCGCGCAAAGTAAGCGGTAGTTTTTTATTTCATCGAGACCCCCGGCCCAACGTGGCTTTACGTGATCCAACTCCAGACTCCATTTTGATCCGCACTGTCGGTTGGTTTTTGGATCTCGGTACTGACAACACTGATCGCGTTGGCGCACTTGGTTTTTTATGCTTTTCTGGTTTTGTTTCTGCACGATCACCTTATCTGCGACATATTCAAGAACCTCATCCCAACTGCCATGTGGCAGTGAGTTCGATAGCAATTCCCGCATGGTTCGAAGCTTTTCCCACTGCTCCGGAGAAAGCGTCACCTCAAGACGCACAGATTTGTCGGCCTGGTGACAAACCTTGGGGTCTTGTTTAATTTCTATGTCCAGAGCCTGTGCAATTACGATCTGCGTGTCTTTGACGGACTTGTTTTTAATTTCCTCTATTAGTTGAATTTTTTCCTGCAGAGTCGTCTTGTGAGGACTCGCCCTCAGCGTTTTTTGCAGAAAGGTGACCTGAGAAAGAGTAACCTCACCGCGATCAAGAGTCTCAATAAGACTAGGCACCTCGAGTGAAAGCCTCGCTGCATCGAGACGCCTCTGAGCGCTACCGCCCTCGTATCCCATACGCTCGGTGAGGTAGGCAAACATGCTCGGGTAAGCAAGTCGCAAATAGAGCCGCCGCTTATCGATTTCTGCAATGTGAAGTAGGACCTCTTTGAGCGCCTCTTTTTCTTTCTTTACCCAAGAAAGCAGACCGCGATCCAAGGCCTCATCGGAGATATGGTGAAAATTTTTGGGGCCAGTAATTTCTCTGCTTTTGTTGACGCTCATGACGACTCCTTCGTTCTCCCATCTTGGGGGAATCTTCCTTTGAAGACCTTCTATCATGACTTTTTAAAGTAAGTTTTTGCAGTTTTTCTGAAAACGAAATGCTGTCGGCGTGAGCTATAATTGCCGCTTTTTAGGACCGCCAGACGTGCGCCGCAAGCTCTTCGGCGACATAGCGGGGACCGCCGCGATTCGTCTCACCACACCTCTTATATTTAGCTTATGGGGGGCGAAAATGGCGTCAAGCTCTGATTGTGATTTTGTGTTTTGCGTAAATTAAAATTTTGCAAATTGATATAAGAACATAACATTTAACCAAATGTTAATTACCTCAGAATCGGTACATGTGCAGATACAAGAGTCCCTTCTCCTCTCTTTGAAAGTATCTCAAGTTTCCCTCCCATGGATTCAAGAACAGACTTTGCATGATACAGACCTATCCCTGTCCCGCCTTTTTTCCCGAAAGTAATTCCTTCAGAACAAATGTTTCCTTTAATTTCGTCAGGAATGCCTGGACCATTATCTACAACAGTTACAGAAAATATATCGCCAACATGACGAAAAAAGATATCAATTTTCCCGTTCGATGACAAACCCAAAGCGTCGATTGAATTATCAATTATATTTGATATGGCTCGCTGAAAATCTTGTCGGTCACCACAAGCGAAAACCTTCATATTTACATCAAAAGAATTAATTCCAATATGAACTTCATCGGAAATGCGTTTTTCTGCAACAATTTCTTTTGTAGCAGAAACTAAACAAAAACCCCCTACAGCAGAATATTTTTTCTCCTGACAATTTGTCGACTTTGAAGATTGCAATAGATCATCTGCGATCTTACTAATCCGATCGCAAGAATTTAAAATCAAATCCTTTACCTCGCAAGCATCAGCAATTTTGTCTACACCAATTCTAAGAGCCGACAATGGCGATCTAATGTCATGGGCAACCTGTCTTGCAACTTTATATTCGTAGTTTCTCTGAATTAATTCATACTTGCGCGACATTTCTGCTGCGATTCTTCTCTTAATTAATGGAATAGATAAAAAAACAATAGCTGTTACAAGCAGCCAAATTGAAATTGACACCACTAATGGCTTAACTAAGGAAAGTCTTGTTCTAAAGGTTGAAATTTGACTGCCGCTGTCTGTGGTATTAGCAAGAACTGGAAAATCAGCACTAAAATCAAAGAATTCAGCTTCAAGTTTATTGAGATTTTTACTTAATGACGGCCCATCGACGAATTCCAACATGACGAACTCATGTTGTGAAATCGCAACTTGCATTTTCTGGTTTAACTCTCTGTGATCCCCTGCAAGGTAGT
>JAMIQD010000326.1:0-2234 GCA_035914755.1 Pseudobdellovibrionaceae bacterium
GTTTTTCTCTCCAGAGAAAGATGTTTTGCAGCTGTTTTTCGTCGATGTTTTTAAGAAAGCCGGCGACGTTTTGCCGCCAACGGAGAGCAGGCTGCTGGTTGGTGGCCGAATGCGTCTGTAAATGATAGTCCTGTTCCAGCCAAGCCCAGAACTTGCTGTTGAGTTGGTGAAGGTGTTCAACGTGATCGTGCTCTAATTCAATTAGGAATTGATCGCGTACGGTTCTGAAAAAGCGTTCAATTTTTCCTTTACCTTCAGGGCTGTAGGGTTTGCAGGTGATTTTGCGAATGCCCAGTTCGGCACAGATGATGTTGATCTGATGCGCACTGAAGATCTGACCATTGTCAACATAGAGCGCTTCCGGAATGCCTCGTTTGAGAATGGCCTTGTGCAGGGTGTTTTCCAGGTGGGGCAGTCGTTCGTGCCAGTAGAATTCGGCGTGAACGATCATTCTGGAAAAGTCGTCTAGGAGAGCAACCAGATAGGTTCTTTTTTTTGCTTCGGGTCGATCGGGATCAGGGAGGTAAGGTCCATACAGGACGTCGGATTGCCAGATTTGGTTGGGATGTTCAGCCTGGAAGGGCTTAAACTCTTTGGATGCTCGTTTGAGCTTTTTATAGACCAGATCGTTCTGCATAAACAAGCGATAAAGGGTGCTGGGTCTGATCAGGCCGGGAGCAACCAGGTTATGAGACTCCATGATGCGGATGATGGCCCGAGCGCTGCGGTGCGGTTCTTCCTTTTTGAGAATAAAGGCCTTGTCCAGGATATCAGCGGGAATTTTCAGGGATTTGCCGATATCGGATCGACTTTTTGGTTTAAGTCCGTCAAAGCCGTTTTTGCGATAGGATGCTAAAAACCGGCGGATGGTGGATTCATGAAGGGAAGATTTTCTGGAAAAAGGGATCATATGAATCTGTCGTGCCATGCGTTTGACCAGCTCACCCTTAACGCCCCATTCGAGTTCTTCTTCGGTTAAAAAAGGAACGATGAGGCCATAACGGAACAGGGCGATTTGCTCGCGCTTTTTTTCATCCATCGAACACTCCTTGGCTGATTTAGGTTGGCTTGATCATGGGCTATGGCTCAAGGTAGGGTCTTTTTGCAGAGAAAGCGAGGCGGTGACTGTTGATAATGGAGCAAGGTTTTGGCCGGGGGCGACGATGAAAGGAAAAACAAACAACCAGGGAATTGAAGAAGAATAAATTCACAAGATCAAGAGCGGATGGCCAGTATGATTTGCCAGAAAAAAATTCAAAAAATTTAAAATATCCGTATTGGAAGCAGATGAAACGTTAGCCAGGCATACGGCGGCCCGGTAGAGTTGTTCACCTACATCTAAAAATCGTTTAAACAGCACTAAATCGGAAAGCGCTATTTCGGTACTGGCGTCAAGGCCGCTGGTCTCTGGCGCCAAATGTAGAATTGCTTTGCGTATCGCCGGCAGCAGAGATGATATTTGTATCCGAAGAATCCGCAACCATCGATAAGCGGTGGACAGGTCCGTCATTACATCGGACGACTTTTTCCAGTCTCGACCAGACGTTATATATAAATGGACGATGGTCTGTAAACAAAATACTGAATAGGGGCGTCGCGCTAACAGAAAAGAAGGCAGAAGAGAAAAAGTGCGCCCGCATTTTTTGCAGCGTATGCGTTGAATAGAAATGACATTATGCTCAGGCCATTCGTATCGAGAATAATAGCCCCAGCGTACGAGAGGGCCCTGTTTGCAATAAAGACATAGTAGGGCGAACCCGTCAAGACCTTTGGCCAGACGAGAAATATAATGCTTGACATTTTCCGCGAAGATGATTATAGTAGTATTGGTTATAGTTGGAGTCTCCGGAGAATGGCGGCGAAACCCTCTCTGGGGACTTTTTTTATTATAGCTATTGGCGAGAAGTTACGAAGGAAAAACGTATAAGGTAAGAAATAAATTGCGCGGCAATAAGTTGGGAATTTTTGCTAAAGATTTGATTAAATAAGATTAGAAGCTACACCATTCGCTCATAATTTGCCAAATCATTTCTCCTAACTATGCGGTGGCGCCTATCATGTGTATCCCAAACCAGCGTATCAATTCGAATCTTGTGGTTTTCGAGCGACTCAAATATCAAATCAAGAAGCTTCTTTGCGGCAAAGAAGTATTTGGCGTCTTTAAGTTTTTTCCATTTGAACTCTTCAATATTTGATTCCACAAGCACGGTGCGGATCTTGGCTTTAAAATCTTC
>JAMIQD010000327.1:0-3375 GCA_035914755.1 Pseudobdellovibrionaceae bacterium
GTAACTGCGCCTTTGCGACCCGCCTGAGCAACAATTTCGGCCTCTCGCTCGTGAGCCTTGGCATTCAAGACGTCATGGCGAACGCCCTCATTCTTGAGCGCGCGACTCAAAGCTTCTGACTTTTCGATGCTCACTGTACCCACAAGAATTGGCTGACCTTTTGCCGAACGTTCTTTGACGTCAGCAGCAATAGCTCTAAACTTGGCTTGTTCCGTCTTGTAAACCACATCTTCTTGGTCTTTTCGTTGGATCGGCTTATTCGTTGGGATCACAGAAACTTCAAGATTATAAATCTTTTTAAACTCTACAGCTTCGGTGTCCGCAGTTCCGGTCATGCCGGCGACTTTATCGTACATCCGAAAATAATTCTGAAAAGTGATGGTCGCCAAAGTTTGATTTTCGTTTTTGACCTCAACGCCCTCTTTAGCTTCGATAGCTTGGTGCAGTCCATCGCTCCAGCGTCGACCCGGCATCAAGCGCCCAGTAAACTCGTCAACGATGACAATCTCACCGTCTTTAATCATGTACTCAACATCGAGACGATAGAGATGGTGCGCCTTTAATGCCTGGTATACATGATGAAGAAGGTCGATGTTGCGAGGATCGTAAAGATTCTCGAGACCTAATAGCTCTTCAACCTTGGCATTTCCATCTTCAGTCAAAGAGGCGGTCTTTGATTTTTCTTCCATTGAGAAGTGTACATCGCGTTTTAAGTGAGGAACGATTTTATTAACTGCAACGTACTTGTCAGTCGAAGCCTCGGCGGGTCCCGAAATAATCAGCGGAGTTCGCGCCTCATCAATCAAAATCGAGTCGCACTCATCGACGATCGCATAATGAAGTTCACGCTGAACGTAGTCCTCAAGATCAAACTTCATGTTATCGCGAAGATAATCAAAACCCAGCTCGTTATTCGTGCAATACGTGATATCACAACGGTACATCTCTTTACGTTGCTGATCATTGAGCCCGTGAACGATAATTCCGGTCGTCAGCCCCAACCACCCATATAGACGCCCCATCCACTCGGCATCACGACGAGCCAAATAGTCGTTTACCGTTACAACGTGAACACCTTTGCCCGTCAGAGCATTTAAATACACGGGAAGAGTCGCCACCAAGGTTTTACCCTCACCGGTTCTCATCTCAGAGATAGCACCGCGGTTAAGAACGATTCCGCCGATCATCTGCACATCATAGTGGCGCATACCTAAAACGCGCTTCGAAGCTTCACGGCAAACGGCGAAGGCCTCCGGCAGAATATCCGCGACAGTCTCACCATTTCTTAAACGATTTTGAAATTCAGGAGTCTTCGCTTTGAGCTGTTCATCGCTCAAGCCTTGCATTTGAGGTTCGAGAGAATTGATCTTATCCACCGTTGGACGGATTCTCTTCATTTCACGATCGTGCTTTGTACCAAATATTTTGCGTAATACTTCATTTACCATAATCCAAGGAGGATAGACTTAAAGGCGATTAACTGCAAGAAACCAGGGCGTTTTTTGGCCATTGGCGTCTTGTGTTATGTCCACTTCTGGACAAATGGATGTTGTTTTAACGAGTGCTTAACTGACGAACGCCCTCGTAGGAAGCAATCGCAACACTTGTCGCAAGGTTTAAGCTGCGAGCGCCCTCTCCAATCATAGGTATTGTTACGACCTGCGACGGAAATCGACTTAAAAGATCTGGGGGCAAGCCCTTGGTTTCTTTGCCAAAGACAAGCCAGTCCCCAAGTTGATATTGTGGCTCAAAATAAGCCCGTTTTGTTTTTGTCGTAAAAAACCAGACTCGCGATGGATCCTCGACCTGCCTCCACCAATCTTCGATAGTCTCGTGATAAAACCAAGTCAGGTAAGGCCAATAATCCAAACCAGCTCGTTTTAGATTTTTATCATTGATTTCAAACCCCATTTTGCCGACCAAATGCAGCTCGCAATTGGTGGCGACGCAAGTCCGCCCAATATTCCCTGTATTTTGTGGGATTTCTGGCTCGATTAGGACAATTTTGAATGTTGGCTTAGGCAAGATGTCTATAGATTTCATGACCGAACTTAGATAGCGCGAGCCTTCGGCCTTTGTCTACGATGAGTTCTAAATTCATAAGCTCTCTGTAAAGTTGTAAATCAATGGGTACGATCTCTCTCCCCGATGTCGCCCCCAGTTTAGAAATGTACAATTTTTGCCGCTCGCTCAACTTATCCGTTAAAGCTGGCACATCAGCCAAAGATTTTCGCCAATCCCCGCCTGGAATCAGGCACGCATCTGCCGGAAGCTTCTGAGGGTTTAAAAAATAAACCCAGGCAAACATAGACTCGCCCGCCTCAACAGTCACCTCGGCTTTTTTGCGCTGGTAAAGGCCCTTCTCTGGGTCGAGAGCATTCACGCCAAAAAACTCGTCCAAAAGGCCAATCAAAAAATCCGAAGACCTCAACTCAAGGAGCTGACCTGGCACTTTGTCAGCTCCAGAATCTATCAACGCTGGAAATCCCACCTTCAGACGATAAGCGGTGGCACAAATTTGGGCAGGAGTCGAAGATTCGATGAAGTTCTGAATCTTAGAGAAATGAACCATCCCCTCAGAAAGTGAACCATAAACGAAAAAACGCGTTGCAGTCATAAATCCCCCCCGAAATTGCGACAACAATAAGCTTTTCTTTAGCAAGATCGCCTGTGTACTACAAACCACACTTGCCCGCAAGCTTGCACAAACGATTTTAGACAAATCCTTGAATAATAACTCAATTTATTTTGTTTTGCGTTATTAACCACTTCTTTGACTAAAAAGCCAAATTTGCTATCTTTCTAACAACTTGGAAATCCATGAAAAAAATTGAAGCTTTTATCAAACCTTTTAAACTTGACGACGTTGTTGATGCCCTCGCGGAAGTCGGCGTTGAGGGAATCAGTGTCACCGAAGTCCGTGGCTTTGGCCGCCAAAAGGGACGCACTGAAGTCTACAAGGGTGCTGAATACGTCGTGGATTTCCTACCAAAAATTAAAATAGAAGTGGTCGTACCTAGCGCACTTTGTGATTCCGCCGTAGAGGCCATCGCGAAGACAGCTCGCACAGGAAAAATTGGAGACGGAAAAATCTTTGTGCTGCCTGTTGAAAGTGTTCTGCGTATTCGGACCGGCGAAAAAAACGAAGAAGCTTTGTAACTCATATAAAAGGAGACAATATGAACGCAAAACAAGCTCTGCAATTTGGTAAAGATAAGGGCGCCCGCATGGTCGACCTCAAGTTCTGCGATTTAGTTGGAACTTGGCAACACATCACCATTCCGTTCGCTGAACTCAGTGACGAAATGTTTGAGCAGGGTTTGGGCTTTGATGGCAGCTCCATTCGTGGCTGGAGGGGCATCGAAGAATCTGATA
>JAMIQD010000328.1:0-1666 GCA_035914755.1 Pseudobdellovibrionaceae bacterium
AATAATGTTTTCAATCTCAACGCGCGGCACAGGGTATGCCAGCACATTTGACGTAACCCGTAATTCCCAATATTTTTTTCTTGCTCTTCAGCTTGCTGCATTGGGGAGCGAAAAATGAAGCCTATCTTCATGGATCTACCGACTCTCGCAGACGTACTGGCGCTCTCCGAAAGCACAATCCAAAAACTCACAAGAGAAGACACCAGCTTTCCAAGGCCACGACAATTATCAGTACGTCGAGTGGGATGGCTAACAAGCGAGATTGAACAGTGGGCACTCGCTCGACCAATCTCAGATCTACTGCCACCAGAAAATACAGGAGCTAAGAAAGGTAGGCTATCTACGAGATATGCTCTCGAGATGATCAGCTAACCGATTCAGCCAGTATTTGCGTTCCGCATCGTAAGTGTGTCTGTCATAGACTCCCGATATCCCTTCAGGCATATGGCCCAAGACCTGCTCGGCCACATCTTTAGGACATGACAGGGAGGCTAGAAGTGTTCTCGCTGTTCGCCTGAGATCATGCGGAGTCCAATCGACGACAGGTAAGACAGGGTAATTATTATTTGCAGCATTACGCGGTTGATGTTCTCGAACCCGATTACCAATACTTTCTTGCTCCATGTACGGTATTTTTTTGCTCCGATCGCTTGGCCACAACCATGACTCGCCAAATCGTTCCTTTCGTCTAAGAATCACTTCTCGAGCCCTGCCGAATAAAGGAACCCTGAGATCGGTTGCAAACTCTCGCCGTGCATTTTTCGTTTTATGTTTGGGGCAGTTCCACCACAGGATGCCATCCTGTTCTTCACAAACCTCTTTGCCCTCAATTCGCACAATCTCTGCCCCCCGAACTCCAGTCCAAAGATAAAGAACCAGGGCATCGTTCACTGCCTGACTGAAATTTGGAAGCCATGGAATTAGGACCGATAATTCGTGCTCCTTCAATACACGTCGTTCTCTTCCAACATGAACACCTGAAATCTTCTTGCCTTTTGATTTCAATTTTTTTCGGAGAGACTGCCCAAATTTAATCTCGTACCACCAGTTCGGCGTATCTTGAGGAACCAATCCGCGCTCTCGGACATACGAAGTTGCAGCAGCCAACTCTAAGCGTAAGTTTTTCGCAACGACTGGGGCGCCGTGCGTTTCGGCAATTTTTTCGATATGTTCATATGCTGTAGCTAAGCATAAATCATCAATAGGAAGGTTTGCCATGCTCCCAAGATGAGCATTAAATATGTATTCAACATATTCATAACTCTTAAATGATCTGTTTGGTTTGACATGCAATTCGAGGTAGGTGTCACAAATCTCACGAAAAGTCATTTTTTTTGTCGTAACAGCAATCGCCTCAGACGAGCCTCTTTTTGCATCTGACCTAGCATCTTGCTTTATCTGGGCTGGGTCCTCCCCCGCATCTCGTAGCGATCTGTATGCATTCCATTTCGAAACAGCTTCACCAAAACTCAAGGCTGGCCATGCACCAATTCGAATTTGACGCATCCCTCCAGTCTTTGGACTTTTGTATCGATAAATCCACGACCTTCTCGTCTCAGAAACATGCAACCTTAGACCTGGGTACGATTCAAAAAGCATGATGCTTCCAGGGAGGGCAGACTTTACTTTACGAGGATCAAAGTCCATTTTGGCGTAGCTTTCTTGT
>JAMIQD010000329.1:0-18472 GCA_035914755.1 Pseudobdellovibrionaceae bacterium
TTTATGATGCTGATATGGTAATCGGGTCAAAACGACATCCGCAATCTGAAATCGAGTATCCTTGGTTTCGCAAGGTACTCAGCTATATCTATCAACAGATTATCCGACGCCTTTTTGATATTAATGTGACTGACACTCAGGTCGGGATAAAATTGTTTCATCAGCGCGTCTTGCACGCAATCCGCGACGACCTCAGGATCAATCGCTATGGCTTCGACTTAGAGATATTATCTCTGGCCGCACTTCGTGGGTATTCAAAAATTTTAGAGGCGCCAGTCAGAATGGATTACTTCGCTAAAAATCGTCGCAGCCTACGTTTCGAATTATGGCATGTTTTTCGAGTTGGATCCAGCCTTCTCGTTGATACATGGAACCTCTATAAACGGATTCAAAAACTGAAAAGTGTTCCATAATTCACAAGTATTTTAAGAGGGCCTGGTGAGAAAAAAGAAAATTTGTTTTCGTTTTGATGTGGACACACATAAGTGCGCTAAGATTGGAATCCCCAAGCTTTTAGATCTAGCGAGACATAAAAATGTTTCGTTCACGTTTTTTATCAACTGCGGAAAGGCCATTGATATTTCGGCATCACTCAAGGCTATGCTTTCAAATTCTCAATTGCCGAATTCAAACTCTATTCCACAACTAAGTGCTCTTCGGAAATTCGGATATCTAGAATACTTGCGTTGCGCAATTTTAAATCCGCAAATTTTATCATATGCCAAAAATGAAGTACAAAAGGCCCACCAAGAAGGCCACGAGATCGGCCTTCATGGCGGTAGTAATCACGAACTTTGGGGGCGGTTTGTAAATCAATGGTCTGATGATAAAATTCGCCATGAAATCCAATGGGGTCTGGACCAACTCAGGCGAATTGGGATCACGCCGAATATTTTTTCTTCTCCTTTAGCCGCTGGCGGAGAGCGCGTGAGAAAACTGGTAAGTGAGTTTAAAAATTTTCAATACATATCCGATGATCTGAACCCCGCTTCAGAATACCCAAAATCAATCACTGATGGCGTTCTTGATGTCCCTACATGCCTCTGCGGAGAGGGAGGGGTTGCCTACATTGAACAACTTGTCGCAAAAGGCTTCTCAGAGAAAGAAATCGTCCGCACTTTTGAGCAGCGTCTCCAGCAACTTGAATCTGCTGTTTTTTATGATCATCCGTACTTTGCCGGTGATGAGGCGTTGCCGATATTAAGTCGCCTTATAGATTGCGCTAAGGAAAATGGCTTCGAAGTATCTAGCTTAACTGAAATTGGGCACATTTATGAAAATAATATTTCTAGCAAGATCACTTGACTCATCAAGGGTAATCGCTGATTTTTTGCTTCAAGAAAAACTAATCGACAAGGTTGTTTTTGAGACTGGGAAAGTTGCAAAAAAGAAAAAGATAGTGCGAATGCTAAAGAAAAGACCGCTATGGAAATTGTTGCTTTTACCGTTTGACATTTTTTTTCTTCTTATTATGACTTCAAAAGCAAATCGATTATTTAATAAAAGGTACAAAACTATTCCAAATCCTCCAATTGATCTTTGGGTGGACGACGTTAACGAAGAGACCTCTCAGTCGTTTTTAAAAAATGAGCAGCCAGATATTCTCCTCATTTATGGGACCTCAATACTCAAAAAATCTGTGCTTAATATCCCTAAATTATGTGTTTTGAACATTCATGGTGCTATTGTGCCCAAATATCGAAATGTCCATGGAGAGTTTTGGGCCGTCGCACACCACAACTACGAGGAGCTCGGAACGAGCATTCTTGTGGCAGATGAGGGTGTTGATTCCGGAAGTGTCGTTAGCCAACGAACCATAGGAGTCAAAAAACCTATTTCAGTTTCAGAAGCAAAACTCTCGGTATTTGAAGAAACTTTAAAAATAACTCGTGAAGTTTTACTAGATGCGCATAGAGGAAATATTTCAAAGCACCCCCAAAGTAAACTGCACCAAGCTGTATTCCAAACACCGACATTCTTTGATTGGATAAAATTTAGGGTAAAACTGTGAGCACTGCTACTTCGTCATTAATTTTCGCGTCTGCATGAGGTTAAGTTCTTCAAAAAATCCCTCAGGTCTTGAGTCCCCCATGGCGCGCGTAAAGCTAACACCTTCGCCATTACGAATGAGCTGTTCTAGCTGGTTTCTAATTTCAGCATATTTTTGAGTATTTTCTTTTATTTTATTTCGAGAACACGACTCGTCGTCTTTTACTGTCTCACACAGACTCAAAATATAACTGTACGTCGATAAAGCATGGCGAAGACGCTGCGCCTTATCCTGAGAAGAAGTCGGCAAAATAAGTCGACTAAAATTATCAAGCGCCATTACTCGCAAAATTTCAATATCAGCGACACTGCATTGATGGCAATTTTTACTGAGCATACGATCAAACCTAGCTTCTAAACCGTAAGCACCATTTTCAAGCTTATCGCAAGCTCTCTCTCCCTCATAAGCGTGTCCCTTCGGACAATTCACATGAAGAAAGCCAGTAGATGGACCATTTCCATCACTGTGTCGAGCCTCATGAAACAATGTACTCAGTCGATAGAAGCGATTGATTGTCGCCTTCGGATCTAGATTTGGAATATTCTCTTTTTCGAAATAGGCATCGCCCAACTGCACCACGCCTATCCGTGGTGAAAGAATTGGCTTTGTCTTTCCATTGATCGTTGCTGTTCCAAGTGTTTTATTTTGCCGCCCATAGAGATAAAAGGCTCCTCCCAAATTTGTCGCTAACACAGTCGTCTTCTCTGTTCGCCGAGTCCCATTTCGATCTAAAGCTGAAAGCACATTGGATGTGCGGTACTTATAGCTTTGCCCGGTCAAACCAAAAAGGATTTCAAAATCAACTTGCTCAGGCACAAAATAACGAATGCGGTTGAGCAACCAATTGTGAATGTTAGGCCCGTCAATGGTTTTTATTTCAGAAAGCTTTTTAAAATTATTTGAATCGCGCATCTCTGGAAGCAAATAAGCAAAATCAATATCATCTTTGAGGAGTTGAATGTTCTCTGTTGAAAACTGCGTACTAAAAATAAAGCCACCATAGGCAGACTCAGTGGCAAATGCTGGTTTTTGAGATAGAGTAAAACCTAGAGCCAGGAGGACCCAAAGTTTGTTTTTTATTTTTTGCATAGGCCTATCTCCACGTTCTGCCTGCCAACATCTTATCTAATTAGCCATCAAGCGTGAGGCTAAATTCTGTACTGAATTGTTAACTGTCCACGCTAGAACTTGATCCGTTTTCTTCAAATAAACCGAAACCTCAATGGCATTAACATAACAAAGGGCACGAACGCTCTCGAACAAACGATCGTCAAAAGTACAATCCTCGTAAAAATCAAAAGCCAACTTACGTTCAGATGGATCCTTGAGCCATACTTCTTTAAGGTGTCCTAACTCCAATCCAGCGCGCAATAGCGCTGGATGAAGATGGTGGGCCTCAGCAGATCCACTAAATTTAAGCTGTCCATTTTTAGGCAACAGGTCCTGAACAATTTTAATTCTCTCAACCATCGAAAGGGCTTCATCCGGAACTTCCATATTTACCCTAGCGGCATTGGATTCGGCCAGTTCTTCTGGAGCCTCAGATATCAGTTCTGGCTCTGAAGAGACGGCCTCACCCTCGTTGGCGGCAATCACCGCCTGGGGCAACTCATGCCTTATAGAAGACGGATCCGCTTTGATGACAGCATAAGCTGCCATCAAGACGAGGCATCCAAATAGGGCTTTCAGGGCTGTTTTGTCCATGAACGTGCTCCAATCCTGCCAAAGTGCCTGCATTTCGCATACCGAAAACCCCTTTGATAAGAGGTCAGTTATTTCGATTTGAGGCTAAATTCTGAATCGACAGGCCCCTTATTGAGCACCTAAGAACAATTTACGGCCAGAGTGCGGCCTTTTGTAATTGGAATCAATAAGAACACACGAGTACAGCCCGATTAGAGTTCTCGGGCTTTGCGGCTCTCTTCGATGGACTTTTCGGCAAGAGAAGTTAACTTTACTCCCACCTCTGTTAACTGATCGCGATGGACTTCGCTCGGGCACTCAGACATCAAGCAACTTGCTTTTGCCGTTTTCGGAAAGGCGATGACTTCACGAATAGCATCCGTTCCGCAAAGTAACATCACCAAACGGTCCATACCCCAAGCAATTCCGCCGTGAGGTGGCGCTCCATACTTCAAGGCATCTAATAAGAATCCGAATTTTGCTTCTTGCTCTTCTTTGCCCATTCCTAAAAGACGGAACATCGCTTGTTGTAAGTCACTGCGGTAGATACGAATACTTCCACCGCCCATCTCATAGCCGTTGCAGACAAGATCGTAGGCTTTTGCAAGCATCTTTCCGTAAGAGGCCTCATTGCCGTCAATAAGATCCTGTGCAAATTCATCTTTGGGAGAAGTAAAGGGATGATGCCTTGAAACCCAGCGCTTTTCGTCTGGAGAATATTCAAAGGCAGGAAAATCCACAACCCACATAAAATGATCCTTTGAGGTATCAATTAAATTAAGCTCCTTGCCAAGATGCAATCTCATCGTAGAAAGAGCAGCACAGGCCGGGTCGAAGTCATCAGCAATAATCAAAGCGCAGTCGCCAGGTCCTGCCCCTGCGGTCCTGAATATCTCAGCGAGCTTATCTTGAGTAAAAAATTTCGAGACCGGAGAAGCATAAGTGCCATCCGCATCGGGCTTGATCCAAACCAACCCCTTAGCCCCTGCTCGCTTTGCCATATCCGTTAATTTATCAAACTGCCCACGAGAAAAGCTTGCTCCCTTCGGAACAGCAATGCCGCGAACAATCCCCTGACGAGCGATGACATCGTCAAAAACCTTAAATCCAGATCCAGAAACTACGGTCTTTAAATCTTTGATTTCCATACCGAAGCGAGTATCTGGTTTGTCAATGCCAAAGCGATCCATCGCCTCTTGATAAGTCATTCGAGGAATGGGCCCGACGCTCACGCCTTTTACTTCTTTCCAGATTGTGCGCAAAAGCTCCTCATTAAGCTTCATGATGTCCTCTTGATCGATAAACGACATCTCCATGTCTATCTGCGAGAACTCAGGTTGTCGATCCGCGCGCAAGTCCTCGTCACGGAAACATCTGGCTATCTGAAAATAACGATCGTAGCCAGACACCATCAAAAGTTGCTTTAAAATTTGCGGAGATTGAGGCAGGGCATAGAAGGTTCCCTGATTAACACGCGAAGGAACCAAATAGTCACGAGCCCCCTCGGGCGTGGACTTAAACAAAATGGGAGTTTCAACTTCCAAAAAGCCATTGTCGGATAAAAATCGACGAACCAACTGCGCCACTTTGTGACGGGTGATCAAATGATGTGTCAAACGAGGCGATCGCAGGTCTAAATAGCGATATTTTAAACGCAAAGTCTCATTCACATTTTTGTCGTCAACCTGAAAAGGTGGAACAGCAGCTTCGTTTAAGATCTCGCAGCGAACAGCTTCGATTTCAATCTCGCCCGTTTTAATTTTGCTATTTTTCATTCCATCCGGACGGGAGCGAACAACCCCTTCAACCGCGAGGACAAACTCACCTCGAAGATTTTTAGAGGCCGTCGTCTCAGGTTTGCTTGGGTCCAGAACCACCTGAACGATCCCCTCCCGATCCCGAAGGTCGATAAATACCAGACTCCCGTGATCGCGGCGAGAGTCCACCCATCCCATCAAAACCACTTTTTGACCGATGTGCTTAGAGTTTAGGTTTCCACAATATTCTGTTCTTTTAAGTTCTTTGACAAATTTCATAGTCTTATGAGTCTGACACGTCGTCTTATTGCAGTCAAAATCCAAGTCATGTAAAATCCAAGAATGCCTAAATTTACGATTGAGCACGCAAGCTCACACAGTGCAAAAGAAGCTTTTGAAAAGATAAAAACATTTTTGGGGCAGGACGAAGATATTCGACGCTTCGACTCCAAGATGAAATCCCAATTCGATGACGGCAGCATGTCAGGGACTATACGCGGCAGCCAATTTAATGCGGACCTATCGGTTCAACAAATTGCCAGTGGCAGCAAAATACAGATTGTTGTCGATCTCCCTATGCTTTTGACCCCCTTTAAGGGTAAGGTCCAGGAAACCCTCCAAAAGAAATTGTCAAAATATCTAGCATAAACTCTATGAAGAAAAAGCAGCGAAAGTCCGCTAAACCTGTTGTCGCAGAAATTGTTGATGAAAATGCAACGACCGCTCCTGCGATAATTGAGAATAAAGCCCTCAGCACAACGGACCCCCTCTCGGTTTATTTAAGCGACATCCGCAAGTATCCCGTTTTGTCGAAAGAACAAGAACAAGAGATTGCGAAAAAATATTACGAAACCAAGGACCCCGAGGCCGCGCAAGTCCTGGTAAAATCAAATCTTCGCTTTGTTGTTAAAATTGCCGCCGAATATTCAAAATTTGGATCGAAAATGATCGACTTGATTCAAGAAGGAAATATCGGCCTCATGCATGCAGTGCGTGAGTTCAATCCCTATAAGGGAACTCGGCTCATCACTTATGCTGTGTGGTGGATTCGTGGGTATATTCAAGAGTATCTCATGCGCCAATACTCGATGGTTCGCATTGGTACGACTCAAAATCAGAGAAGATTGTTTTACCAACTCCAAAAAGAAAAAGAAAACCTAGATGCCCTTGGCCAAGAGGCCAATACGGCCTTGATCAGTTCGCGACTCGGCATCCCCGAAGATGAAATCACGCAAATGACCCAACGTATGGCCGGCAGAGATGTCAGCTTGGATCGGCCACTAGATGACGAGTCCGGATCAAGTCTTCTTGATCTTCAAAAATCATCAACTGCCGTGGGCCTTGAAGATCAAATAGCCCACAACGAACAGCTCGAAATTCTGAAAGAAAAGATCGCCGAAATTCGCTCCGAACTATCCGATCGAGAGCTCATTATTCTTGATGAACGCATTTTAAATGACGAACCCCTCACTCTTCAGGAAATCGGCGAAAAACATGGGATCACACGTGAGGCTGTTCGGCAAATGGAAGCGCGAGTCCTAAAGAAAATTAAAGCAAAAATGGAATCCTGAGCGCAGTCCTTGCACAGTCTTATCTCGATGAATAAATTTAAATCTCATTTTCTACTGACGCTTGTTTTATTGCAGCTGGGGCTCCCTTCTTCCCAGGCAAAGGTTCCCCAATTTGGCGAACTGACTAACTCATCGACAGTCCGCTTCGGACGCGCGGCATCCCCGTCTCCTCTTTCGAGCAAAGCCCTTCGCCTCTTAGTATGGAATATCCATAAGGGTCTCGATGAAAATCTTCCAAAGGATTTTGCCAACATCTCCTACGCTGCTGATTTGACATTACTGCAGGAGGCAGTGAGCGAAAAAGTCTTTACCACAAAGTTATCCACGGCAAATCCAACACTTGGTTGGACTTTGGCAATTTCTTTCGAACTTTCTCAAAATAACTATACTGGAGTGGCTACCGGATCCAAAACTCCGCCTTTGCGAGAAGAAGCAATAGTATCTGAGGTAACGGAACCGATTGCCGGCACCCCAAAGACAGTGCTCCTTTCGGAGTATGCTCTAGAAAATCGAGAAGACTCTCTACTGGTCGTAAATATTCACGGAATAAACTTTGTAACCAACGAAGACTTTAAAACCCAGATAAGACAAATGTTAAAAAAAATCTACCACCACAAAGGACCTATGATTATTGCTGGCGATTTTAACACTTGGAATGACGGGCGCTTAGAATACTTACAAAAAGCTCTTGCTTCTCTTGGAGTTCGGTCAGTTCATACCCCAGAACCCGGGGGCTTTTTTAAGTTGGACCATATTTTTGTTCGCGGATTTGTTCCGCGATTTATCTTTAATCTGAATCACATTGAATCTTCAGACCACAAGCCACTTTTAATAGATCTTCTTTTCAATTAAGAATGCGCTCGGAGTGTTTAGGCCACTTCAAGCTCACCAGCGCCAATTGTTTGCTGTAACTTCACCCGAAGCCTTGCAACCGCTTGGGCATGCAGTTGAGAAACACGGCTCTCAGTTACTCGCAAAACTTGACCAATTTCTTTAAGATTCAAGTCCTCAAAATAGTACAAAGATAGAACTAATCTCTGACGCTCTGGCAACTCTTCAATGGCCAGCGCAACCACCTCTTTGATCGACTTGATATTTAGTTGATTAAAAGGATTGTTCAGTTTTGATCCCTCTAGAAGGTTCAAAATCGATTTATGGTCGTCATTGCTAAAGGACTGGCTATTGTCTATTGATAACAGACTTACTGGGCGAACCTGATTTACCAATCCATGAAACTCATCAACAGTGATATTGAGGGCACTCGCCACCTCTTCTTCAGTAGGCGCTCTCCCGAGTTCGCTTTCTAAACTCACCATTGTTCTATCTAAGAGTTTCGCTTTATCTCGAATCGATCGTGGGACCCAATCTTGCGCTCGCAACTCATCGAGAATTGCGCCACGAATGCGAAATTCCGCGTAGGTTTTAAACTTATTGTCACGGGTTGGATCATACTTATCAATTGCATCCATGAGACCAATGACTCCGGCAGAAATAAGATCATCAAGCTCTATATTTGAAGGAAGTCTTACCGCAATTTTCTGCGCAACGAACTTTATCAAGGGAGCATACTCACGAATGAGATCATCTTTTTGATTTTGGCTTAGCCTTTTTGGCTCTTCTTTGTACTTCTTCAATAGTGCCACATTTTTCGCCATTCGTTCCCTCGTAGTTAGATCTTACCAAATAGATCGTAAGCTTATAAAGTCCAATTCCGCTAAGCTACACCGACGACCTGTTCCCAGAACATTTGCAGCCCGCCTTTAGTAATGTTTCTGTTATCGACAGCACATTCGATCTCAGTGCAAATATTTTTTAAGGCCTTGGCCGACTCTGAGGCGGCATCATGTCTCATAATAAGACGATTCATTTGTGTTGCTTTTCTAAGCGCGGGGTCCATTGGAATAGAGCCTAAATAGTCCAGACCAATGTACAGAAATTTATTAACTACATCATTAAACCGCTGATAGAGGCCCACTCCTTCGCTCTCATCACGAACCTGATTGCAGATAATAGAAAACTTATTTTCGCGATACTTCTGATGTAGAACTTTTATGAGTGCATATGAATCCGCAAGGCTGGCTGGATCTGGCGTAATAACAACAGCTATTGTCTGGGCGGCAGCATTAAGGTACAAAACATTTTCTGCAATCCCTGGTGCCGTATCAATTAAAAGATAGTCGAAGTCCTGAGGCAATTGCCCCACGGCTTCGATCATCGCCCGCCGTTGAAAACCATTTAAGTGATTAAACTCTAATACACCGCTGCCGCCTGGGATCAAATACACGTCTTTTGCAACTTCAACCATGATTTCTTGAATTGTTCGCTCGCCTCGTATGACATCATAAATGCTGCCAGTGGTTTTAACCCCATACAGTATGTCAACATTCGCCATTCCGAGATCACCATCAAAAACCAAAACCTTGTTTCCAGTTTGTGCGAGTCTCAAAGCTAAATTCGAAGTAATCGTTGTTTTCCCAACTCCGCCTTTTCCTGACGTGATACTTATCGTCCTAGTTTGATGACACTTATATACTCCGCTATAACTCATAGTGATTTTTGTTCCTGCTGGTTATTAGATTTCGTAATCTTAAAAAGAAGGTCTAAGACGCGCTCTTTTGTCGCAAATTCAAAGTCTTCTGGGACTCGCGTTCCAATTCCAAAAGAATGTAAGGGAATATCAAACCGACGCATAAAATTATAGATCGTACCGTGTTGAACCGACTCATCTAGGCCAGTAAAAATAACGTCATGGTAATTTAGTACTGAATATCGGCGCCCTAACTCCGTTACGTCCTGATCTTTTGCTAAAGTTGAGAGAACCAAATGGACTCGTGTTTTCAAATTCGAGGGCGGCATCAATCTTTTTAAATTCATCCCCTCTTCGGCGTTTCGAAGACTTAACCCCGGGTAGTCGACGAGAATATAATCTACACTATTCATATAATTCATTATCTGATACCAGTCCGAGGGGTTGCGAATGACACTGAAGGGAACATTCAATATCTGCGCATAAATTCTCATCTGATCAGAAGCGCCGACCTTGAAGGTGTCAGCGGACAAAATCGCTACCTTTTTGTTTTCGCGGACGACAAGATGACTCGCCATTTTTACCAAGGCCATAGTTTTTCCTGAACCAGCTGCGCCTACGAAAGCGTGAACTTTGGTGTCGCGGATTTCATCGTAGGAAACAATCTTAGTAGACTCGAGAATATAACGAGCAACCCATCCCTCAACAAGAGAACGATTTTTTAGCTTGCTTGCCGGGAGTTCCTTTTGCACCCTTTCACAGACATCTGCCGCAACTTCTGGTGCTACACCAGCCTGGGTGAGTTTCTCGAACACAAAACTCAAATCATAAGGGAGACCGAACTCTACTCCAGGGTGCCCTTGCAGAAAGTTTTGAGGTACAGCTTGAAATTGAGATAACATCTGCTTTAAATTCGCAATTTCTGTTTTTAAAGTCAGTATTTCTAAATTTGCTGGAGCAGAAGACTGCGCAGGAGTTGCGGTTTTTACAGGCGTCGGCGGCAAAGGATTTGGTGCGGCATATTGCGGCTGCGCTTGAGGCTTGTAAGAGACCTGAGCTTTCGAATAAAGTCCTTCATCATCAATTTCAATATAGCGCTGACTTGTAATAGAACGGGGAGGCTGGTTTTTTTGAATGTGCTTCGTCACCATTTTCTCGATCAGGTCTTTTTGCACACGCGCAGAACTTCTTGAAAACTTTTCCTTTTCTTGCTCTCTAAGGCGCGCTTCTGCAAATTTCTTTTTGTGCAAAGTTTCCTCGGATACTGCTGCTGTAATTTCGACGCTGCCATCGCCGACGAGGCCATAGCTCTTGTTATTGTCTCGCGCAGAGAGAATAATAGCATCCGGTCCTAGCTCGGATTTGACCATCTCAAGTGCTTCTTTCATTGTGCGAGCTTCGAATTTTTTAACTTGCATGGCTTAACTCCACCAAAGCGACAGATTTTACATTTGCATCGGACGTTAATTCGTTATGTGACAAAACAACCAACTGAGGTATAAATCTATGTGTTAGCTTGAAGAGGTGTCTTCGCGCCGTCGGACTCGTGAGCAGAATCGGCTGGCCCGCTATTTCTGGATGAGTCTCGACTGCCCGAGCAATCTCGCTAATCATACGATGCGCCGTATTTGGATCCATCACTAGCTGCACTCCCTGTTCAGTCTGCAATAATGAATTTGCTATCAATTCTTCGATAACAGGATGAAGAGTCATGACTGGAATATTCCCCATTTCAGTCGTATATTTAGCCGTAATAGACCTAGCAAGACCGCGACGAACGGATTCGGTCAAGGCTTCGATGTCTTTTGTTCGCGGAGCCTCGTCCGCCAGGGTCTCAAATATCGTTAAGAAATCACGAACTGAGACCTGCTCTTTAAGAAGCCCCTGTAGAACACGTACGACTGAGCCCAGGTTCATTTGATCCGGAATAAGCTCTTCAACGACTTTTGGATGGGTCTTTTTAAAGTTTTCAACTAGAGTCGAAGCCTCTTGTCTGCCTAAGAGCTCATGCGCATGGGTCCTTACGATTTCAGTCAGATGGGTTGCCATAACTGTCGGCAAATCCACGACTGTATAACCCGCCATTTCGGCTTCTTCTTTTCTAGTTGGCGAAACCCACAAAGCATCGAGCCCAAATGCGGGTTCCTTAGTTGCAATCCCATCAATTCGTTCGATAACATTACCAGGGTCCATAGCGAGTAAAAACTCTGGGCGCAAAGTGCCGCCACCCACTCGGTTTCCTTTAATCAACACTCGATATTCACCCGGAGCTAGTTGCAAATTATCTCTAATATGGATGCTCGGAACGACGATTCCTAAATCCAAAGCAAACTGTTTGCGAATACTTACAATCCGCTCGAGTAAATCCCCACTCTTATCTGATTCGACGATATTGATCAGACCGTAGCCGACCTCAAGCTCGACCAAATCGAGAGGTAAAAGATTTTCGATGTTTTCTTTCTTAGGAGTGTTCGCTATAGCTTCGGTTTTTTCTTTTTCGTTTTGTTCTTTTTCAACCTGATAACGACGAATAACCCAAGAAGCCCCGCCCAACATTGCCGACATTAACAAAAACGGTGCCGTTGGTAAGCCAGGAACTAGTGCCAAGAGACCAATCACTCCCCCGGCAATCGCTACGGCTCTCGGATTCACAAAGAGTTGATTAGTGACTTCAGTTCCCATATTTTCTTCAGTGCTCGAACTCCGAGTCACAATAGTACCGGCCGCAGTAGAAATGATCAGAGCTGGAATTTGTGCTAAAAGACCATCCCCGATGGTGAGCATCGTGTAGTACTTAGCAGCCGTTGCGATATCCAGATTTTTTTGAATGACCCCGATTAAGAGTCCGCCAACAATATTAATAAGAGTAATGATGATGCCGGCAATTGCATCTCCGCGAACGAATTTACTAGCACCATCCATGGCTCCGTAAAAGTCTGCCTCTTGTTCGATTTCGCGACGACGACGACGCGCCTCATTCTCGTTAATGAGACCTGCATTTAAGTCAGCGTCAATAGACATCTGCTTACCGGGCATAGCATCCAATGTAAATCGTGCTGCGACTTCGGCGACACGACCGGAACCTTTTGTGATAACAATGAAGTTAATCACAATAAGAATCATAAAGACGATCAATCCAATGACGTAGTTATTGCCGACAACAAAGTTTCCAAAGGCCTCGATGACCTCACCGGCAGCATGAGTGCCCTCATGACCGTGGGTGAGGATCAATCGTGTTGTTGCCACGTTCAACGACAAACGAAACAAAGTCGTCATCAATAGCAAAGATGGAAACGACGTGAAATCAAGGGCACGTTTTATATAAATTGAAACAAGCAAGACAAGTAAACTCAGCGACAAGGAAAAGCTTAAAGCAATATCTAGCATAACCGGGGGGAGCGGAATGATCATAACGGCAAGTACCGCTAAAAGACCAAACGCTATCAGAAGATCTGTGTTCTTCGTGAGCTTTTCAAACTTTTTGATAAACTGAAACACTGGATCCATTATCTTCTCACCTTTTTACGCAACTTGTAAATGTAGGATAAAACCTCTGCCACAGCCACAAACAGCTCTCTGGGAATAACTTGACCAATTTTTAATGTTTTAAAGATAGTCCGAGCCAGGGGCTTATTTTCAACAATAGGAATATTATGCTCTCTAGCTATCGCTTTGATCTTTTCAGCAATAAGATCTGCGCCCTTTGCAACAATTTGAGGGGCCGGCAAATTTGCATCGTACTTTAAAACCACCGCGATATGAGTTGGATTGGTAATGACGACATCGGCCTTTGGAATTGCTTCCATCATTCTCTTGCTAGCTCGTTCGCGCTGCATTCGGCGAATACGAGCTTTGATCATCGGATCCCCTTCTCGAGATTTTGCCTCTTCTTTGACCTCTTGCTTTGTCATCATCATTTTCTTCTCTAAATCCCAACGCTGAAAAAAGTAATCTGCCCCTGATAGAATTAACATCATCATGCCAATCCCCCCCAGTAACTTTACAACAACGCCGCCAATGTATTGAAAAATGCCCTCAAGAGAGTAGCCAATTAAGTAGGGAACCTTGGCAACTTCGGATTTCAAGAGTAGGTAAAGAATAGTCGCAATAAAGACTAACTTGAGAAATGACTTAACTCCCTCAGCAAGGGCGCGGAGGCTGAATATTCTCTTAAATCCTTCCACTGGATTTAATTTATTAAAATCAGGACTGAGGGCATCTTCAACTTGCAGAAATCCCACCTGCACTATAGAAGAAATGCCCGCAACGAGGCCCGCGATTGCCATCACAGGGACTACCAATATAAAGCCTTTCGTGGCGCAAAATAGCATCGCCTCTGAAAAATCACCGGATCGAATAGTTGTTATTAGCTGCGATCCGAAAGTGTAATTAAAAATTTCGTAAATGTTTTGAAAGAAAAATCTACTGAGGACATATACGCCACCAGCTGATGCTAGCAGCAGCATGCAAGACGCCAACTCTTTGGTTTGCGCAACCTGACCGCGTCGGCGAAAATCTTCTCTCCGGGCATCCGTGGCTTGCTCTGTCTTTTCGTCCTGATCTTCTGCCAACTAATGTTCCTTCCTAGAACGCTAAGGTCTTCATGACCAACATAAATTTAGTTTGTGTAACTTCCAATACACTCGACATTTCAATTACAAGAAGTGGAATACAAATAAACATCAGCGAAAATCCTAACATAAGCGTTACAGGCATACTTGTGACAAGAACGTTGATTTGTGGAATGGCTCGGCCGAGAATGCCCATCGCAATATTTGTGATAAGAACGGCCCCAATAACTGGTGCGCACATTTTTATAGCCATGACCATCATCTCCTGCGCGAAGGTAGCCATCTCAGCAAAGGGTCCCGCATTTAGCTTCAGCTGAGCCAAAGGAATCAGTTCATAACTTTGAGCGATCCCATTGATTAAAAGATGGTGCCCATTCAGCGCAAAAAATATCAAAGTCGCAATTGTATTATAGAACTGCTCAACGGTATTACTATTCGATCCCATGAGCGGATTAAAGATCTGAGCCGAACCAAGACCGATTGAAACTGAAACAAGCTCTCCCATCATGCCCACTGAAAAAAAGAAAAGCCGTGTTAAAAATCCAAGACTCAAGCCAAGAACGACTTCTCTTGCCGAAAGTAAGATAAGATCTTCCGTCATCTTAGACGTATCGATGATAGAAATATTTACCGATGGAAAGATCATTGTTGCTATAGCTAACGACAGTAAAATTTTAACCGGAGCAGAGATATTGCTCGAACCAAAGACGACCGAAGACACGACAAATGCGATCATTCTCAACAGAACGAGCGCAAAAACAATAAGCTGTGTCTCTGTCAGTGCTTTTAACAAAAGAGCAACCTTTCTATTCTCTCACCACAGTGGCGATATTTTCGAACAAAGAAACTGTGTACTGGCTCATAGTATCCATCATCCACGGCCCCGCGAGCACAAAAACAGCGGCAACGATAATCATCTTCGGAATAAAGGTTAGCGTGGCTTCATTGATCTGTGTCAGTGCTTGAAATATGCTGACCGCCAAGCCAACAACTAATGTACTCAAAAGCATGGGCGCCGCTAGCATTGCCGTCGTGCGAAGAGCGTCCTGACCTAATTTAATAATCACTTCTTCTGTCACTTATCACCTCACCCAAAACTCTTGACCATTGAACCAATAAGAAGCCCCCACCCATCAACCAAAACGAATAACATGATTTTGAAGGGCAGCGAGATAACGACTGGCGGAAGCATCATCATTCCCATTGCCATTAGGACACTCGATGCGACAATATCGATCACTAAAAATGGCAAGAAAATCATAAATCCAATTTGAAAGGCCGTTTTGAGTTCCGATACAATAAATGCTGGCACCAAAACAATTGTAGGAACGTCGGCCCTTGTTTTTGGCTTTTCAATTTTGGCGAGTTTTATAAATAGTGCTAAATCCTGATCTCGAGTTTGATGAAACATAAATTTACGGAGCGGGGCTAAGGAGTTTTCCATCGCAACGTCTTGAGAAATTTTTCCTGCCAAGTAGGGCTGTACTCCATTTTCATTTAGTTCTTTAAAGGCAGGTCCCATCACAAAAAAGGTTAAAAAGAGAGATAGGCCAATCAAAAGTTGATTTGGCGGCATCTGCTGAACCCCGAGAGCCTGTCGCAAAAAACTAAGTACAATAATGATGCGTGTGAATCCAGTCATCATGATTAAAATGGCCGGAGCGAGGGTCAAGACTGTCATAATCAAGACAAGCTTGATTGTATTAACAACTTCGTTGGGATTATCCGTCGTTTTAAATCCCAAATTGACGGTGGGCAGAGTCACTTGCGCCATTGCCCACGAGCCAAATAAGAAGATGCTCAGCATTAAAAATATTTTTTTCACTGCAAAGACCTCATTCCCTTTAGTCTTTTTGAAACAACATCTTTAATTCCGCGGATTGAGAACTCTTCGTCTTCAACGTCGACATCCGTGTTTTCTGGACGGGTCACTAGCTTTGAAAAATCACTGGCAGTCACGTCCGGGACTTCATCATCTAGCAATGATAGAGACTTGATCATGTTAATGTTCTGATCTGTTACACCAATTAAAATGCTCTCGCCTGCAACTCGAATAATAGCCAGCGACTTTTTTGGCCCTAAATAGTGCTGAGTCAAAATTTGAATCTGATTATGCTTGTTGAGAGCAAAATTTGTTTTGGAGTATTTGCGGAAAAATATGTAGGCTCCCATTCCGACCACACCCATAATCGAAATTGCTAACATAAATCTAAATGCAGGGTGCCCCGAATCCGAAGACTTTTTCGGAGCTTCCAAGTTCAGAGGGATCTCAGATTCTTTTTTTGCACCTACGACAACTGCTTCAGTCGTAAGGGGCGCCTCAACGGCCTCGACTGGAACCACAGCGTCGCTCGCAGCTTCGCTGTTTGCTGTTGCATAGTGAGTGCTAAATACAATCAATATTGCAATAAAGAATCTCATAATCACCTCTATTTCAATTGTTCAATTCGTTCGGTCGGAGATATAATGTCTGTCAAACGAACACCGAATTTTTCGTTTACAACAACGGCCTCCCCACGAGCGATCAGCTTTTCGTTGACGTAGACTTCCATCGGTTCGCCCGCAAGCTTACTCAATTCAATAACACTGCCCTGTGTAAGATTTAAAAGCTCACTCACAGGCATCTTGGTTCGGCCAAGCTCTACCGTGACTCGCAGAGGAATATCTAATATTAATTGAAGATTTTTATCTTTGGGGCCATTGCTGTCCGAGCCACCGCCCGAAGATCCACCCGAATTACCGCCACCGGAGCCGGCTTTGCCCGCTAAGGCGTTATTCATCGCGGCCGCTTCTTCAGCAAGTTGATCCGCTAGGTTCTCTAAACTATCTGACATTGTGGTCCCCCTTATTTTTCAATCTGACGTGTGACTTGAACTGCCACCGTGCCGTGATGTATTCCGTAATAACCTTTAAATTTTCTGACATTTTCAATTTGCACATCAATTTCGCCGCTCGCATCTTGATCCAATGGGATCACATCACCATTTTTCATCCCCATTAAATCCTGAAGAAGTATTTCGGTTTGACCCAAGTTTACTTTGACCTCCACATTGGTCTCGAGAAGCTGTTCTTTAATGATCGAAGTCCATAGTTTTTTGTCTGTTTGATCAGATTCAACCTGAAAACCCGATGAAAGCTTTTGCTTGATCGGCTCAATCGTCGCGTAGGGAACTACAATGGATATAGTTCCGGTGGCGTTTTCAAGTTCAACGTCAAAAGTCGATGCGATAACGACGTCTGTTGGAGGTACAATTCCCACAAACTGCGGATTTACCTCTGTACGCACAAAGCTACAGTCGATTTTCTCAACAGAAATCCAGGCATTCTCTAAGTCGTTTATGGCAAGCTCTACGACTTTTCTTACGATCGACAGCTCGATCTGAGTGAACTCTTTGCCATCAATTTTTGTGTATGGCCGATCGGCGCCACCGAAGAAGCTATCGACTAGTGCATACGCTAATTTGCTTTCGATAACCATGAGGGCAGAGCCACGCAAATTACCGAATCTTAGAACACTCATGCAGGTTGGCATTGGTAAAGTATTGATAAATTCACCGAATTTTAAAAACTCAGTGCTTGTCAAAGTAATCGAAGCAATTTTTCGAAGAGTTGAAGAAAGAGAAACGCGAAATGCTCTCATGAATTTTTCATAAATAACTTCTAACTGCGGCAAACGTCCCCTGATAATACGATCCTGGCTCGTAAGATCATAGTTCACGATGTTTTTACCTTCAGCTGATCTTGACGAACCACCGCTCTCCGATTTCGAAGAGTCTGCCGTCGTCACTTCGCCGTCAGAAACCGCCGCTAAGAGGGCGTCTACTTCACTTTGAGAAAGAACCTGATTCATGATCGACCTCTAGTTATAAATGAACTCAGTGAAAAACACGTTTGAAATTTTTCCCTTAACGAGAAAGGAGTTAATCGTATCTTTGATTTCATTTCTGATATTGTCTTTGCCTTCGCGAGTAGAAACCTCTTCATACGTTTTGCTAGAAAGAATGATAATGATAATGTCGCGCAACTGAGCTTTGCGTTTATCGATTTCTTCTTGAACTGCAGTTCCCTTAACCTCAAGCTCCATGCTAACGCTAGCAACTTTTCGCCCTTTTGAACCAGCAAGATTGACGATAAATTTTTCTAAAGGAACAATCTGACCAACGAGTTTTTTTTCATCGCCATTTTCCTTTTCCTCATCTTGTGCTTCTTTTTCACCCTTGATCACGTGTTCGATTTTGGGCTCAGCGGCTTCTTTTTTGCGACCTTGGTAGAGCATAAAGCCAACTCCTGCCACTACCAGCATATTGATCACT
>JAMIQD010000330.1:0-1897 GCA_035914755.1 Pseudobdellovibrionaceae bacterium
AAAGTGTGCGGCGATAAAACGAGTTTTAGATGGCAGTTGTCCGAGTTGTTTGCGGTGGTATTTAAAATCAACTGCGAGTTGGGGATTTAAAAAAACCACCGCTTCGCCCATCATGAGACCGTTTTTGGTGCCACCAAAAGAAACAACATCAACGCCGAGTTCTGTTGTCAGCTGATTGAATGACAACGCCAAGGTCGTGGCGGCATTTGCAAGGCGTGCGCCATCGATATGGACGTAGAGTTTTTCTGCCTTGGCCCAGGAGATGATTTCTTTTAGTTCATTAAGAGAGTAGCATGTTCCGACTTCGGTGGGCTGAGTGAGGCTGACGATTTGCCCCTGAGAGCAATGCTGATCCCCTCTTCGGACGTGGGCTTTTTTTAATTCCTCAAGTTGGATTTTGCCATTCTTGCTTGCGAGCGGAATAAGCTTAACTCTGGCCATAACTTCAGGGGCGCCGCACTCGTCAACATTCAGGTGAGAAATATCCGTGCAATAGCAGGACTGAAAGGCTTTAGCAGAAGCCTTTAGTGAGAGAACGTTGGCCGCAGTGCCATTAAAAACAAAAAACACCTGGGCGCTGGGGCCAAAGTGATCGCGAAAAGCTCTTTGCGCGAGTTCGCTCCATTCGTCTGTACCATAGCTGGGAGCATGATCGACATTAGCCGAAACCATCGCCGCAAGAATCTGCGGGTGAACTCCTGAATGATTGTCAGATCCAAAACCTCGTTTCACAGCGTCCTCGTTAGAAAATCGTGTGATGCATAATTAAGGCTGCCAGTTTGCTGGTGCGATGATCTTGATCGAGAGGAGGAGAAACTTCGTAGATTGCGAATGATTGGATGTCGAGTTGCGACTTTATAAACTCAAGTGCAGGCAAGAACTCGTGAACCTGAATTCCAGTTGCCCAAGATTGACTACAGCCTGGAGCCTCCGAGGAGACAAAGGCATCGATATCCACGCTCAAAAAACAAGGACGAGATTTGAGAGGCCCCAGCAGAGCCTGGAGCGAGCGTTCGAGACCGACTTCTTTTAAGTCTTGTAGAAGCAAAACGTGGGCGCCCTTGCTTTTGACCCAATTGAGATGGTCGAGGCTGTTGCATTGATTCTGAAGCCCGATTTCTACGAAATCAAATTTTTTGTCGTATTGGCTTAAGAGGCGATAAAAGGGAGTGCCACTATTGAGGCCCCTATCTGTCGGGCGGACATCCAAGTGGGCATCAAAATTAATGATGACGGGGCGAAGATTTTTTTCGAGGCAGGCATCAATAAATCCAGCTCCGTCGGCATAGCCATAATCATGACCACCGCCGAGACTCAGCGTGCGATGACCAGCGAGAAGAGCCGTCTTGATGATCTGCCTTCCGTGCTCGTGACGTTCTGCCAAGGGAATATCTGTTGGAATATTGCCGAGATCGACAAGACGTCTTTTTTGCGGAGAGAGCAAAGAGGGGGTCATTTTGTAAAAGTAAGTGCGGATGGTATTTGGAGCCTCTTTGGCGCCGACCCTGCCCCCGTTTAAAGCAATTCCTTCATCGTCTGGGTAACCTAAAATCATCCACGCGGTTTCCGAAGAGCGAAGGTCTGCTAGGTCCCGGAGAGGCGAGCTAATGACCCATTCTCCGAGGCGGGGATCCTGAGGGTCTTGTTTTGAGAAGAAGAGGTGTGATGGAGTTGCTGTCGTCCAAGGCATTTGAGTCAGGGTCTTTCAAGTTTGAGAGTGCGGATGATGCGGCCACTTTCAGACTCGTAGATCTTCATTGTAATTTTTCGTTTGCCAAAGGCCACAGTTGCAAAGGTGGTGCTTTTATCATCGGATAAAAACAGCGCCCATTCTTCGCCTTCACTTGGGGACAATGTATAGCGTAATTCCTTTTGGTAGGCGTTGCGTGGATTTTAT
>JAMIQD010000331.1:0-4041 GCA_035914755.1 Pseudobdellovibrionaceae bacterium
CCACTTGATTTGATTTTGTCTAACTGGGCCATTCTTTTCGTGTCTGTCGTTGCCATCTCCTCAAAGGGATTAATGGTCACCACCGTTGGCCAGTACGACAAAATTTGCGGCAATACAGACGTCATATGCTTTTGCGAAACAAGGGGCGCAAATTGAAACCCTTCTTTTAATACGAGGGGTCTTTCAAAAATAACAACCGCGATATCCTCAGTTGGCCCCACCTTGAGATCGACACCCTGAGACTCTAAGCGACGCTTCAGCCCCTCAAGAAAAAAGAACTGCGCAAGCACTTGCTCTTTGCTCACAGCTACGTATCCCACGCGGCGCCTTTCTCCCGTTGGTGTGGTTGTGTATTTATACTCACCAACCTGAACTTCAAGTTGGCGAGACCTCATGGCTTCTGCCATAAAAACACAGTGAGCAGCCGTGATCATTACGCGATTTGAAATCAGATTTCCGTTACAATAACCAGGGGTCTCTTCTTTGATCTCACGATCGTATTGATTCACTTTATAAAACACAACCGATTCAAAATCCCTTGTGTCCGCCAACGTGGCATTGGTTAGTGCAAATGACTGGATACTAAAAAACAGGATTACCAAAAATAATCTCATTACTTCCCCCTCGAAGGGGTCAACGCTATTTCTAGGGGAGGGAGGGGTCATCAAAAAATTGCCGATGACGCAGGAATTATCGAGGTTTCGCCGAATCCGTGATTTTCTATTCAACGTGCTGATATCGCTAGTGTTTTTAGCAAGAGCCTGCCTTTGGCGCTCCTGATCCCGAGCGGGAACAGATCTCGGTGACTTCGCTCGTGCCAAGGTTGGGGTATTTTTTACTATCTTGTTCCAACAAATACCTCTGACGTGGTAAATGGCTGCTTGTAACTCCGAACCACTCTACCTCGAGGTTGTCCTTGAAATTTGATAAATTTCACTTGTCCGAAGATCTTTTAAGAAACCTCAATGACAACGGTTTTTTTCGCACAACAGATATCCAGTACAAAGCCATTCCTTCAATCATGAAGGGCGAGGACGTTTTGGCGATTGCGCAAACCGGCACCGGAAAAACCGCTGCCTTTGCCATTCCCATCATCAATGGAATTCACAGCAACAAAAGTAGCAAACGCGTTCTCGGCATCAAGTGTTTAATTATGGTTCCCACCCGCGAACTCGCGCAGCAAATCGGCGAAGTTTTTAATGCCCTCGCAAAACACACAAAAGTAAAGCCCTTCGCAGTTTTTGGCGGCGTTGAACAGGATTTCCAAATTAAAAAACTTCAGGACGGGATTGATATTCTGATTGCGACCCCCGGTCGAATGTTTGATCTGATTCGGCAGGGTTTTATTAGCCTTCATAGTGTTGAGACTCTCGTTTTAGACGAAGCAGACCGCATGCTGGATCTTGGTTTTCTTGGTGACGTTCAGGCAGTCAAGCGCGAGCTTACTCGCAGACATCAGACTTTGTTTTTTTCGGCTACGATAAATCCCGAAATCAAAAAGCTCGCTTATTCTCAAGTTCATCGCAATGCGATCCGCATCCAAATTTCTCCTGAAGATCCTGTTTCAAAAAACATCTCTCACTTTGTCATGTTTGTTGAAATGGACGACAAGCGTTTCTTCTTAGCTGAATACATTCAACAAAATTCCGACGGCAAGTTTATTATCTTCGTTCGCACCCGCGTGCGCGCCGAGCGGGTAGCAAAAGCAATGGCCCGAGTCGAAATACCCACAATGACAATTCACGGAGAAAAGGACCAGGCGGACCGCGAAGATGTGATGAAGGCCTTCCGAAGTGGTGAGTGCAAAATTCTGATCGCAACAGACGTCAGCGCTCGCGGCATCGATATTCCAGACGTAACCCATGTGATCAACTACGACCTCCCCGAAAAAGCCGAGAACTACGTCCACCGCATTGGCCGAACGGGTCGGGGGTTCAATAAGGGCATCGCCGTCTCTTTTTGCAGCCAAGAAGAAAAACCACAGTTGCAAGAAATCGAAAAGCTGCTCACTAAAAAAATCGAAGTCATCAAGGTCAGTAAAAGCGACTACAAGATGATTGCCGAACCTCGGGATCTCGGCCAAAGCCTAAAGGAACTTATTGAGGGAGAAGAAAGCCGCATGCGAAAGTCGAAGCGGCGTAAGAAAAAGTAGGATGGCTGCCGAAATTCCTTTGGCGCCCCTAGCGCTTCCCGCCGGAATCAGCTGCCTTTACTGAGGTTTGTTTTCTTTGTGTTTTTAAAACCTCGTACTGTGGCTTTAATTTCGCTTCTAGTGCAGCGAGAGATTTCATCACTTCGGTCATGTATTCCGAATCCACTTTTTTGCATATTTCTGGAATTCTAGGTATCGCGCCATTGAGGGAGGCTTCTAAAACAAGAACTTGTTCGTCCTTTGCCTGTCGTCTAACTTTGCTTTCAGGTTTGCTCAGACTTTCATGAACTCGTTTTAATTCCTCATTGAGGCCCGAGAGGCGACGAGTGAGGTCTGTTTCTACGGCATCTGTTGCTTCTGAATCATTTTCTTTTAGCTCTTTCGCTTGATACTTAAAAACTTTTTGGAGCTTTTCTTGGTTTTCAAAATACTCTTTGTTTGCCTTGTTTTCATTGAGCATGTAGTGGGGCTCACGCGGACGATAACCTGCATAAACGTACAAATTGTCTAAGCCCTCAACGCCAGTAATTTTTATGGGCCTCAGGTCGACATAATCTGACTTAATGGAAACCCAGCGCATCTTTTCTTTGCCAACAATATAAAACCCACGCTCTTCGCCGCGTTTTGAGGGTACAAGATATCCGTTTTTATTTGCGACCTGAAAACTTTGAACTCTGGTCGGAAGCTCAGCTAACAAGTTGTAGCACTCTAGAGAAATACCAAGGGCTTTTGTTTGAGTAAGCGTAATGAGTGCCATTAAAAATAATTTTGTTGTCATCTATTCAGTTTGCCACAAAAGTAGAGTCTGGAACAAAAAACTAGACCAACTAGTTCAATCTTTCGTTCGAAGACTTATTGTTGCCCGCCGCATTGGGAGATGCAAATACAACCCCTATGACTATTCGCCGATTGATGGAGTTACACGACCAATTCGCTTCGCAAGGACTGCCAGAAAGCTTTGGTGATGGCTATCTGATGAGTCACAATGAAATGTACAACAAGGTCCGCACCGAGGCCCTCAAAAAGGACTATCGCTTCAGCAAAGAGAACGACGTCTTCTACGAGACCTTTCCGCTGCTGCAATTAGAATATCTGCTGAGTAAAAAGACTTTTTATTATTCAAATAACGTTCTGGCTTTGAAGTCTCTCTCCCGGACACAACTATCGGTTTTAGACTGGGAAGATATCGACGGAAATTTGAAAAGAAATTTTGTTTTTCATGAGGCATGCCATGGAATCGTCAGAGAGTTTACCCGCGAACACTTAGAAGCTCTTGCTCCTCCCTCAGGATTAGACTCTCAACGACGCTTCACTTTACGTATGCTGCTAGAGGAGTCCTTCGCCAACACCTGCGAACTCTTGGGCGGAATGTATGCTGGCGACGCCGCCCACCGGGTATTCTATGAAATGAACTCTTACATCTGTGAATTTGAGAGTCGCACCTATCTAAAAAAAACAAAAGATGACATCGGCACAGAAAAGTTAGGTCTATTTTTTGTTTTATCCTATCTGCATTCGAATTTTTTGTGCGAACGCATAAACGAATCCGCTCTCCAAGAAATTCTTCAAATGTGCCAACTCGCCGATGTGTCAATGGCCTCGGTTAAAAACTTGCGTGCTTTAAGCAAGATCGTCTTTAATCTCAGTGAGCGATTCCGCTACCAAACAACGCGTTTCCATCTGCGTTTAGCCGGAATTGAAACTCCCTTTGAAAAGCTCGTTGATTATAATTTTATGTCTGCCTTGGCCCGGGAGCCCCACTTGGAAGCGCTTTTGTTCGAGCTGCGAGGATTCTTTAAGACGTAGCACTACATGGCCCACCGAAGGCCCGCCAAAACATAGGCGCGGTCGCCTAAGGTAAACTCTTTGCCCGCGGGGCCCTGTGCAAA
>JAMIQD010000332.1:0-15053 GCA_035914755.1 Pseudobdellovibrionaceae bacterium
GGAGCTCTTCCTCTTGCTCAACGTGGGCAAAAGCTTTTTCAAGCTAAGGCCTGCGCCTCTTGCCACTCGGTATCTGATGCCTCTGCTAAAGTAGGCCCTTCTTTGTGGCAGAAATTTGGAGTCAAAGAGCAGACGGAGGAGGGCGAGTTTCAGGTGGACGAAAATTTTGTTCGCGAATCCATTTTAAATCCAAATGCAAAAACGACCAAAGGCTTCCCCAAGGGAGTTATGCCGACTTTTCAAGGTCAATTGAACGAAACCGAGCTTAATGCACTGATAGAGTACATTAAGACTTTGAAATAAAGGGAGGGCAACATGGCAAGCGCAGCAGCCCACAGTGATAAAAACTATCTTAACGAATCTAGTGGTCTATGGTCATGGTTAACAACCTTGGATCATAAACGTATCGGTATCATGTATTTCATTGCCGTCATGTTTTTCTTCCTTTTGGGTGGAATTATGGCTCTTTTGTTGCGCTTGGAGCTCTTTGCTCCTGGTCCAACGATTATGACAGCAGATCAGTACAATCAGGTGATGACCTACCATGGGGCTATCATGGTTTTCATGGTGATTATCCCGGGTATTCCGGCGATTTTGGGGAACTTCTTTTTGCCTTTGCATATTGGCGCTAAAGACGTGGCATTTCCGAGATTGAATCTTTTCTCTTGGTACTGCTTGATGGCGGGCGCATTGCTTGCCTTCTCGACTTTGCTCACTCACAAAATTGATACTGGCTGGACATTCTACACGCCGTACTCGATTAAAACCGGCACCTCAGTTGTGACTATGGTTATTGCGGCCTTTATCATGGGGATGTCGTCTATATTAACAGGGCTTAACTTTATTGCGACGGTGCATAAGTTAAGAGCCCCTGGCATGACAATGTACCGCATTCCTCTTTTTGTTTGGGCTTTGTACTCAACTGCGATTTTGCAAGTTCTTGCCACCCCGGTTCTAGGAATCACGTTGTTGCTTCTTTCTGTTGAAAGAGCCTTTGGCGTTGGAATCTTTGATCCAGCTTTGGGAGGAGATCCGGTTTTGTTTCAACATTTCTTCTGGTTCTATTCTCATCCAGCGGTCTACATCATGATTCTTCCGGCGATGGGTGTAGTGAGCGAGCTGATCACGACTTTTTCTCGGAAAGTCATTTTCGGATATACGGCGATTGCATATTCTTCGCTTGGTATTGCTGGAGTTTCTTTCTTTGTTTGGGGTCATCATATGTTCGTTTCTGGTCAGTCGACGACGGCCGGAGTGGTTTTCTCATTTTTGACCATGTTGGTCGGCGTGCCAACGGCGATTAAAATGTTTAACTGGCTTGCGACGATGTACAAGGGATCGGTTTTGATGCGTTCCCCGATGTTGTATGCGTTAGGCTTCTTGTTCTTGTTCGCAATTGGTGGTGTGACAGGGATTATGCTTGCAGTTGTCGCGGTAGATGTTCACTTTCATGATACTTACTTTGTTGTGGCGCACTTTCACTACGTGATGGTGGGTGGAACGCTGATGGCTATCATGGGTGGTTTCTACTACTGGTTCCCAAAGATGTTCGGCAAGATGTACGATGAGTCATTAGCTCGCCTTTCGTTCATCTTTATTTTTGTAGGATTCAACGTCACATTCTTCCCGCAATTTATCTTGGGCTCAATGGGAATGCCGCGACGTTATTTTGACTACATCCCAGCCTATCACTCTTTGAACGCCATTTCGACTGTGGGTTCATGGTTGATTGCGATTGGATTTTTGATTTCATTGTACGTAATTGTAAAGGGTTTAATCAGCGGAGAAAAGGCGCCAGCAAATCCATGGGGGGCTAAGACCCTTGAGTGGACTGTCCCGTCACCTCCGCCGCACCATAACTTTGACGTAGAACCAGTAATTACAGCGGGGCCTTATGAGTACAGATAGTACACACGCAGGACATGAGCATCATGTTGCTCATCATTTTAGAAATGCTGAGCATGAGTATCTAACGAGCAAAGAGGGTATTTGGCTATTTATGGTCACCGAGATCCTCATGTTTGGTGGCCTCTTTGTTGGCTATTCAATTTTTCATAATATTTACCCAGAGATGTTCGCTGAAGGCGCAAAATATCTTGATTGGAAAATGGGTTTTATTAACACCCTGGTTCTGATCTTTTCGTCACTGACAATGGCTTTAGGTATTTATTTTCTTCAAAAGAATCAACCCAAAAAGGCGGTCATATCCTTAGCGATCACCATTCTTTGTGGAGCGATCTTTATGGTGGTAAAGTACTTTGAGTACACCCATAAATTTCATTTGGGGATTTTTCCAGGTCGCATGTTGGACGTTGCAAAAGTCGGCGCTGAACATGCCAACCTGGGCATGTACTTTGGTTTTTACTACTGCATGACGGGGCTTCATGGAATTCACGTCTTGCTTGGGATGAGCTTGATTACTTGGGTGTTGTTCCGAACGATTCGTGGCGATTTTAATGCAAATTATTACACGGCTGTCGAAGGTGTTGGGATTTTCTGGCACATTGTCGACTTGATTTGGATTTTCTTGTTTCCACTTTTATATTTGGTCGGTTAAGGGAGTAAGACGATGGGAAATAATCACGACGAGAGCCACGGACATCACATCACGCCATTAGACGTCTATTTAAAAGTCGCGGGTGCATTATTCGCCCTGACTTTTTTGACTGTCATCGCCCACCACTTTCATCAGCAGTTGGGAATTCTGGCAGCTCCGGTAGCTTTTTTAATTGCGACAGTAAAAGCAGTTCTTGTAATGCTTTGGTTTATGCACTTGAAATATGACTCTGTTATTAACCGGGTGATTTTTGGCGCGGGATTCTTTTTCTTAGCCCTTCTGCTATTCTTTAGCGGCTTAGATATTTGGACTCGTGTTGCCGTATTCAGCACGTTGTAATTTGACGTGCTAAAGATTTTCGCAGACCTCACTAAGTTTGGCATTGTTGTTTTTACGCTTCTTTCCGGGTTGGCCGGATACGCCACTGGATTTGAAATTGAACAACCGTTTGACTGGCATCACCTTTTTAAATTTCTTACGGGTTTATATTTTTTGAGTTCTGGCAGCTTAGCAATGAATCAGGTTCAAGAGAGGCGACTTGATCAAAAAATGCCTCGGACCGAAAAGCGGCCTGTTGCCTCTGGCAAACTTAAACCTGCGGCGGCGGGGATACTCGCATTCTTTTTTCTCTTAGTCGGGAGTTATCAGCTTTTCGAGGCCTCGCCTGTTGCGGGTTGGCTCGGAGTTTTTACAGTCTTTTTTTACAATGTTGTTTACACGATCTATTTGAAACCCAATTGGATTTACGCGGCAGTTCCGGGGGCAATCCCAGGAGCTCTGCCAGTGACAATTGGCTATGCGGCAATCAATCCAAACATTTTAAACTCAGATTCGGTGTATCTATTTCTGATTATGTTTCTGTGGCAAATGCCTCACTTTTGGACTTTGGCCATCAAGTTTAAAGATGACTATGCAAAAGGGGGGGTCCCGACGTTGCCAGTGGCTTTGGGGCTCGAGAGAACTCTTTTTCAGATAGGGCTTTACACGATCGTCTACGTAGGTGTTGCTTTGGCGGCGCCGCTTTTTGTTCACGCAAGTTGGGTTTATATTCTGGTGGTTCTTCCCTTTGCCTTTAAGGTGATGCAAGAGTTTATTCGATTCTACAGATCAAAGGGTGCTCAGCGATGGTTCGCGTTTTTTATGTGGACCAATCTCAGCATGCTCGTCTTTATTTTTGTTCCCGTTTTGGACAAGTGGAATTTTCTATTTATCTCTTCTAACTGATTTTAAGCTCTGCCGGAGTGTCGGGCTGTCTGAAGGGATGGGCCCGAGCAAAGGCCTCAAGCTTATTGCAGTTATCGTATATTTTTTTAAGAGTTGGGAAGGGCGACAAATCTAGATTAAATCGATTTGCAGTCACTATTTGCGGAACTAAAAAAACATCTGCCATGGTCACGGTTTCACCAAAGCAATAGGTGCTAGCGAACTCTTGAAGTGTCGTTTCGAGAGCAGTTAAAGCATGTCCATACCAGTAGCGTGCCCAGGACTCTTTATCCTGAGGTGTGAACCCATGGTTTTTTTCAAGATACTGTTGAACTTTAAGATTACCCAAAGGATGAGCGGTTGAGTTGATGATTTCACAGGCCTGACGGATTCGAGCCCTGGTGTAAGGATCTTTCGGGAGCAGCGGCGGCGCGGGGAAAACCTCTTCTAAATATTCGATAATGGCATAGGAATCTGGAAGAACTTTGTTTTTGTGGATGAGTGTCGGAACGCCGCCAAGAGCATTCAGCTTTTTATAGTCTGGAGAAAGCTGCTCGCCCTTTAGGAGATTCACAGGTCTATATTCATAGGTGAGGCCCTTAATATTTAAAGCAATGCGGGCACGGTAAGAGGTGGAGCTACGAAAATAGTTGTGTAAAATAAAATCTGCCATAACCTGATCACACTATAAGACACTTATTTGAGTCAAAGGGAGCTGCGGCAATGCAAGTTTTGAATCGGTCCTATCAGATATTTCAAAGGCTACTTCTTTTTAATAGCTCTGTATTGTTTGCAATGAGCATGCAGCGATTGGTGTTATTTTTAGTCGTAGTTCGGCATTGGTCTTTTGGTGCCGCTCCGGTGACATTAGCTGAAGTCTTTGTGACTGGAATTCGTTTTGATCTGTGTGTTTTGGGTTTTATCAATATTCCGGCTCTTTTTATTACCTGGTGGATATGCACAGACAAAATGATTCAGGCCGGGAATCCTATCCTGAAGGTTCTGCGAAAGTGGTCCCTCTGGGGATATCTTGGCGTGACTACTCTGATTATTCATATCGTGGGTATGCTCGACCTGATGTACTTCGCAACAAGCGGCCATCGTTGGACCTACAGTGATTGGCAGAGTTCGGGATTTGAATTTTTTGGTGCTGTTGCGACTCGCTGGGGCAGTTTGTTCACAGGCAGCATCATTGCCATTTTCTTAATGCTATGGGTGTTTCGCTGCATTTTTATCCTATTTAGAGTTCAGCTCCATGTACTGGATTTACCTGAAGAGCAATTGCGGCCATTGCTTTTGGTTGTGCGCGGCGCAATCGCGCCCGTCTTTATTGTGGCGCTGGCGGCGCGCGGCACTATTTCTGCCCATCACTTGGGGATGGAGCATGCGGAAGTGAGCCAGGTTCAGAGTTTAAATCAACTCGCTTTGAGTCCCTTATGGGCATTTGATAAAAAGTTTTAAAAACAAATAATTTGTGAAACAATGGCTGACGAAAACAAAGATCCATAACTGGAGGTCCCAATGCTTCGCAAGTTTGCAGTTTTAAATTTACTGGCTCTCGCCGTGATTTCTTTTAGGGCACAGGCGCAATTTATGGGAGTTGAGGCCGGAGTTCGTCAACAGTCGGCGACGGCTGAAGCCGTAGGAGTGTCGACGAACACTGAAATGGCCTTTCAGTTTGGTTTAATTGGAGCCTTTCCTTTGCAAGACAAATTTCTTTTTCGGTCAGGATTTTTGTACACCCAAAGACCAATTACGGTAAAAGGGACTCCGGATCAGAAGTACTCGCTTAACTACTTTGATATTCCGCTAACTTTTCTGTGGAAGTTTAATGATCATGGCGGCGTCTACGGTGGTTTCAATCTCGCCTTGGTCGCCTCTGCGGACTGCTCTGCTTGTGGGAACACAAGCGTCGACAAGAAAAGTCAGATGCCTTTGGTGATTGGCGGAACTTTCAAGTTTGCGCCGGATTTTGGCATCGATGTGTATTACGAAATGATGAATAAGGTAAATGATGACTTTAAAGAAGCTCGCGCTGTGGGCGCGAATCTCCTCATCACTTTTGACTAAGGAAAAACAATGAAACTCGGGTCTCTCAAGTCTGCGAACTCTCTTGATGGCGAGCTGATTGTCGTCAGCCGCGACAACAAAAAAGCGGTCAAGGCGACAACTGTTGCCACCTCTTTACGCGAGGCCCTTGAAAAGTGGGGAAGCGTCGAGGAAGAGCTCAAGCGCATTTATGATAATTTAAATGCGGGAAAAGCGCCTCAGGCTTTTGATGTTGTAGAGGCGGGTCTTCATGCGGCTCTTCCTAGGACCTGGCTGTTTGCGGACGGTTCGGCTTTTATTCATCACATTAAGCTCGTGCGCAAAGCGCGCAAAGCTGATTTGCCAGAAACCTTGCTAACGGTTCCCTTGATTTATCAGGGAGAGTGCGGGCAATTCCTAGCTCCTACGGAAGATATTCCGCAGAGGGATTTCTCTCACGGTACTGATTTTGAGGGAGAAGTGGGAGTAGTTACTGATTTTGTTCCGATGGGGATTACGCCGGAAGACGCGTTAAAAAAAATTCGACTTTTTGTTATGATCAATGACGTTTCTTTGCGTGGTTTAATTCCAGAAGAACTCGCTCAGGGCTTTGGCTTTTTTCAGAGCAAGCCATCTTCGGCGCTGGGTCCTTTTGCCGTGACCGCAGATGAGCTCGGTGAGGCCTGGCGTGAGGGGCGCATTCACTTGCCTCTACAGGTAAATTACAATGGACAATTTTTTGGTAAGGCGAATGCGGGCGCGATGCACTTTCACTTTGGTCAGCTTATTGCTCATGCGGCAAAAACTCGAAATCTCGCAGCGGGCTCAATTATTGGTAGTGGGACAGTTTCAAATGAAGACTCTGCAGTTGGGTCTAGTTGTTTGGCAGAAAAGCGCACTATCGAGCAAATTAATGATGGCAAGATATCGACTCCCTTTATGAAAGCTGGGGATACGATTGAGATGAAAATGACTAATGATCAAGGGCAAAATATTTTTGGCACCATATTTCAACGAGTTCGGTCGGTTTAAACTGATCGAGTGCTTGGTAGCTACGACGAGTTCAAAAAAATATCAAAAATTTATGATGCGCAAGAAGTTGTTTTCACTTGCTCAGTGTGGTGCAAAATAGAGGGCGTTGCAGGGATCCCTTGTTGTAGACTGCAGAGAATTTATGGTTACTTCCCGACAAAGAGAGCTGTGCATCTACTCGTAGGTCTTTTGCGTGCCAGATTTGAAAATAGGTTTGTTTTTCCCAAATCGGAATTTGGTAAATTTGCGTGGGAGTGCTTTCAAGAAGAGTTGAACCAATGAGGAGATCAACCTTTCCAAGATCGATTCCGCTGTCGGGGTCGAAGTACTTTTTCATCCGTATGGTATTGTAGTTCGCGGTCGTATCAGTGAATTCACAGGTGTAAACGGTACTCGAGGGCTGTTGTGCCCATAAATACGAATTTTCAAAAAATAGAACGAATAGGATGAAAAGCCTCATGCAGTCTTATCGAAAGATGAGGCATCGTACTTGATGACTCTCGACTCGCCTATCGGCTAGTTTTTATTTTTAAAAAGAAGATAGTCCAAAGAAAATTTTCCAGGACCACTTAACATCATCACCCAAGAAAAGGCAAAATACACGAGGGCAAGCTCATAAGACGGCGGCATGCCAACGAAAGGATGTCCTTGTGACAAATGGGTCAGAGTTGCTACAAGCATGGTACACATCATACCAAAAGATGCGATAGGCGTTAGTAGCCCTAAGATCCAAGCGAGTCCGCCGCCGAACTCAGAAATTGCAGCTAGAAGTTGAAAAAATCCTGGGACAGGAGCTTCGGGTCCCATCCACGACATTGGAGTTTGAATTTTTCCAAACCCATGTAGCATCATTGCCACGCCAACGACGAGGCGGATAAATAGAATAGATCCTGAAAAGCCGCAGTCTTTATTGAGGGCTTTGGCGTAACACGATATGAAGCGGTTCATTGAGGGCTCCTTTTTAGAGATTTTGTAATCGAGATTATAGCAAATAGATAAAAACGTAATCAAATTTTGTTCCATTGTCATGTGGTAACGGAAGAGCATATCAAGTTGACTTACCCGGCAGTCACCTGATTATCTTTCAGCATGGAAACAAAATACCTTACTGGTTTCGGCAATCATTTTTCTTCAGAGGCAAGGCCCAATACTTTGCCGACAAATCAAAACTCGCCGCAGAAAATTCAGAGTGGTCTTTATGCGGAGCAACTCAGTGGATCGGCCTTTACGGCACCACGATCTGCGAATTTGTATTCATGGCTTTATCGCACCCGCCCCTCAGTGATGCACAAGAGTTATGTGCCATTAAAAGAACTGACTGAGCGGACCTTATTTAAACCAAAGCATATTAATCCCAATCAAATGCGCTGGAATCCACTGCCTCCTCCGAGCGGCCCGCAGGACTTTGTTGAAGGGCTCAGAACAGTTTGTGGAATTGGTTCTGCGCTGGAGCAGAGGGGACTGCACATTCATTTATATGCATTTAATAAATCTATGCAGCATCGTTATGTCATGAACGCAGATGGTGATTTTTTGATAGTGTTGCAGTCTGGAAAAATCCAGGTCAAGACTGAGCTTGGTGTTATGAGTGCGGAGCCTGGTGAAGTTGTTGTTGTGCCACGAGGCATGGTGTTTCAGGTCAATCCTGTTTCTTCTGTCTGTCATGGATATATTGGCGAGAACTTTGGAGCGCCATTTCGGTTGCCCGAGCTGGGACCCATCGGTGCCAATGGGCTCGCTCACCGTCGTCACTTTTTAACACCCGAGGCGGCGTTTGAAGATTTTGACGGAAAGTGCGAACTGCTCGGAAAATTTTCTGATCAGTGGTGGGGCGCTGAAATGTCTCACTCTCCGTTGAACGTAGTGGCTTGGCATGGTAACTACGTTCCTTATAAATATGACCTTCGATTATTTAATACCATAAATACTGTTAGTTTTGATCATCCGGATCCATCAATTTTCACGGTGCTCACTTCGGCGAGCGACACGCCGGGGGTTTCGAATATTGATTTTGTGATATTTCCGCCTCGTTGGATGGTGGCGGAGCACACCTTTAGGCCGCCGTACTTTCATCGAAACTGCATGAGCGAATACATGGGACTTATTCATGGAGTTTATGATGCAAAAACGAGTGGTGGGTTTGTTCCCGGCGGAGGAAGTTTGCACAATTTTTACTCCGCTCATGGCCCGGATAGCGGCACCTTTGAGCAGGCGAGCAACGCCTCACTGCAGCCGCACAAGCTTGATAACACTTTAGCCTTTATGTTTGAATCCAGAGCCCCCTATATGGTCACTGACTTTGCGATGCAAGGTGAGTTTCTTCAGGGGGACTACCAGGATTGTTGGCAAGGATTTAAAAAGTACTTTAAATAGGACTACAAGGCGTTTTGGTCAATCCAAGAGACAACTGCGCTCACCTTGCTATAAACTCCAGGCTTTCTTGCACGGGCACATCCCTCGCCCCAGCTTACAACGCCAATTAAGTAGCGCTGATTGTTATCGGCATCGGCAATAAGGGGGCCGCCGCTGTCGCCTTGGCAAGAGTCTTTACCGCCGCGATCGTAGCCGGCACAGAGCATACGGTCTGTAATAACGCCGTTATAGTTTTTGTTGCAATTTTGCATTGATATCAATGGAACATCTACTTTTTGCAATAGGCTTGGCAGATCGTAAGAGTTTTCGTTCGTTGCTCCCCATCCGGCAACGGTTGCTATGATCGGACGGCTTGATGCGGGAATATCAATTTCGGCTGTATTAACTGCGATCGGTTCGTATCTTGAGTCCTGGGCTAGCTCTAGCAGTGCAAAATCATAGTCAGTGGTTTCAGAATCATAATTTGGATGGCGAATAACTCGCTTTACTCCAATAGATTCGGCATTTGTTGTGCTCGTTTGGTCATGAAGTCCGATAACGACCTTGTCGATTTTTCCAGAGACACAGTGTCCGGCTGTTAAGACCCAATTTTTTTTAATCAAGGAGCCGCCGCAAAAGTGACCCGTGTAGTTTGCTTGCAACGATACGATAAACGGAAACTCTCCGTGCGATGCCTCGGCGCCGCCAACGATATTCATATGAATTTTATCTGATTTTGCTTGAGCCGTTGTCGTTAAGAGCGCAAAGGCCATAGACAAAAAACACGCGGTAACTTTCATTTGTGATTTCCCCTTCAAATAGAAATGACGTGAAACGTAATATCTATTTTGTCGGTTGCCGGGAATTCATCAAATAATTCGAGAATATCATGACCTAAGTCTTACGAAAATCGGCATTTGAGCCGAGGGATTGGAGAAACCTTCCCTGAAATTTTTTTGCTCTTGCATGACTCATTAGAGCCACCAGACGCAGATATATCTGCAGCGTTGGGATCTAATCGAAATTTAAATTCAAGTGAGCTATTTACAGAGGTAGAGAGACAAAAAAGGCAGGACATCATTACGAAAGTCTTGATCATATTTTCCTCGCAGTTACATACCGTATGCTTATTATATCGGTCTGTTATGGCCGGACTAAAGGCCTTTTTGGCTAAATCTTACACGAAAAACCTAAGATTCAAGCGGTCTCAAATTGGTTCGTTTCAGATCGAGATTTACGGGTTACTCTTTAGTCTCTCATTGTGATAAACCAAAACAAGGGAGTCCTTATGGTTGAAACAAAAAAGAAGCATCGATATCGCCACGCTGAAGGAAAACGTTGGATAGAGGTGCGGATTAAAAGTCCGCTCCAGCTTTTTGATTCTAGAGACCCGGCGCCGTTTTGGGAGCGCGATCTCGACGATGACTTTGTGGAATACGTTGTTGCTTCTGCCCGCGAGTTTTCAATACCGACACCTCTAAAAGTTGTGATCTACGTAGAAGAAAAAGAGAGCAAGGATTTGCCTAAACAGGCGATTCGCGAGGCGATACACAGCTATTTAACATACCGAATTGATGTGCAAAGTGGCGAGCTGAAGAGCTTCATAAAGAGAGCTCAAGTTTTTTTAGCGATAGGCTTATTGACTCTCATTTCTTGTCTCAGTGTTGCGCAAGGAATGACAATATCCGAGCCACCAGGGTGGGCGGGGATTCTTCGCGATGGGATCGTGATATTTGGCTGGGTCTCGATCTGGAAGCCCATCGAACTTATTCTCTTTGACTGGTATCCGATATTTGAAACCCTTCGGTTTTACAAAAAGTTATTGCAAACTGAAATCGACATCCGATTTGCATCAGAGTAGAGGATGTGCTGATTTTGCCTTTAGCTGAGCCCATCTGCGATCAACTTCGCACTGAAACTCCTTGAGAGCGATGGAGTTTTCTGGTTTCAGCAGGTGCTTTTCTTTGCCCATCATTTGAAGCCAATTTTCTACGGGAACTTTTTTGCCAAGCGCCTCAGGGTCGTAGTTGAGGATTGTAAGCCCATTTTCGACTTCGTAGATCGGAAAGAAGCAGCAATCCGCCGCTCGTTGCAAAATCTCGAGACCTTGGCGTTCTTCTGAAACCCAGTTTAGAGGACAAGCCACCAAAATTTTGCCAAAAACAAGGCCTTTGTTTTTGGCATACCATTGAGCTTTGGCAGCTTTTTCAACAAGGTCTGTGCCGACTCCCTCAATGGCAGAAAAGACGTAAGAAATTCCGGTGGCGGCCATGATCGACACAGTGTCTTTGTGGTGAAAGGGCTTCCCGAAAGAATTTTTGCCAACTTGGCTTGTGCTTGTCGCCTTTCCGAAGGGAGTAGTGTAGCTCAGTTGTCCGCCGGTGTTCATATATCCTTGGTTGTCGTATTCAAGGATTATCATTTTATGATTTCTTAAGGCAGTCCCTATGGTTGGCCCCATGCCAATGTCCATTCCGCCATCACCAGTTATCATAATAAATGTAAGATCATCATTTGCCTGAATTTCGCCGCGTCGCCGTTTTTCTTCGAAGGCTTCGACAAGTCCCGAAAGAGTGGGCGCTCCATTTTGAAAGAGATTATGTATGTATGTCACTCGGTGAGCACTGAAGGGGTAATCTGTTGTAACCACCATCGCGCAACCGGTGTGATAAAGTACGACGACATCACCCTCAATACCCTTGAAGAATTGATCGAGCCCAGAAAATATTCCGCAGCCAGGGCAGGCGCCATGGCCAGGGCTGATTCGTTTTGGCCGAGCAACTAAGAGCGAAGGATCCGCCACATGGGCTCTGATATGTTGTTTTGATGTGCCAGGACTCATTTTTTCTATCGAAACGAGTTTTGAAATCATTTGCGACTTTTCGAGAGCTGGGAGCACTTGTGGAGGCAGAGTGTTGGGCACACCAGTTCGAGTTCCGATAAATCCAAAGAAGGGGGCAGAGTCAGCTTTTTCAACAAGGCGAAGCCCGAGCTCAATCAACTCGGCGGCGTCTTCCTCTCTAAAATCTTTGCCACCGAGGCCATACACTCTGCTGACAGTAGAAATTTCGCTGTGATGGTCTGCGAGCAATGCAGATCTGACTTCTTGGCTGAGAGGGCCACCGCAAGAGCCTGGAGAGTCGCTGCGTTCACCGATAACTAAAGAGGAGAGTTCATGCGATGCAATTTTTAGATCTTCGAAAGGGAAGGGGCGGAGTATATTTGGTTTTAACAGGCCGACTTTTTTTCCGTCTTCGCGCGCTCGATCGACGGCGTCCTTTGCGGTCTCCGCTGCCGAGTTTAGCAAAAACAAAGCAGAAACGGCGTCTTCCATTTTGTAAGTTTCAAGCGGAGCATAAGAACGAGAGGTTCGTTGTTCATACTCATGGCAGATATCTTTAAAGACTGTGAGTGCGGCTTCATGAGCGAGATGAAGTTGGTATTTATTGTTAATCAGGTCTGGGTCGTTCATATAGGGACCGAGAGTGATTGGTTTTCGTGGATCTAAGGTGGTTATTGTATCATTGCGTGGTCCTAAAAACTCTTGCACATCTTTTTTTTCTTTAAAGATGTGACACGATTGCCGCTGGTGGCTTGTAAAAAAGCCATCGCTGGCAACAATGACCGGAAGACGAACATCAGGATGTTCTCCGAGTTTTACGGCCAGAATGTTCATGTCGTAAACGGCCTGCGGTGATGAAGCCAGAAGCACTATCCAACCTGTTTGCAGAGCAAACATAAGATCAGAATGATCGCATCTGATGTCGAGGGGGCCACTTACGGATCTAGTTACTAAATTTAAAACCATGGGCAGGCGACTGCCGGCTTGGACGGGCAGTTGCTCGAGGCTATACAAAAACCCATTGGCACTGGTGGCATTGAGAACCCGAGCTCCCCCACTCGCGGCGCCAAAGCAGGCGCCGGCGGCCCCGTGCTCGCCATCTGCTGGCAAAAGCACAGTAGAGACTTCTCCGCGGGATTTCATTCCGTTGATAAGTTCAGCAATTTCTGTTGAAGGAGTGATAGGATAGTATCCCATAAAATGAAAATCAATAGCTCGAGCGGCTTCAGCAACCATCTCATTCCCGGTTAAGAATTTTGGGATTTGCTCACAAATCATTTGAGGTCTCCATTTTTTGAGATTTTCTCGATATACGTGGGCGACGATAAATTTTTCCACTGCTTTTCAATGTTAGCCGCATTTAAACTCGAAAAGACCCGGTGCTTTTTTGCCTCTGTTGGAATTTCAGTCTCTATAGAGACTGTCAAGGCGCTGACCGGGCAGACGGCGACGCATTTTTGGCAGCCCTTGCAGTACTGATAGTCAATTCCTTGAAGCGTGGGGGTTTTAACTCCCGTTGGATCAAGATCCCAGACAAAACAAAAATCGGGGCAAACCATGTCACAAAAACCGCAGTTGTAGCAGAGTTCTTTTGTAAAAAGAGGAGCATATCCCTTGCGGCTTGCGCTGTGATCTTTGAGGGCAGAGTTGCCAGGGTTGACGATAACCCCCCCAATGGGCGCATTTAGCCAGCCCAGTTCAGGTAGGGGAGAGCTTTGAATTTCTCTGTCACATTGATCTTCGTTAAAGCGGCGACTCTTAATATGTTTAAAAGCGACCTCAAAGCCATCAAGATTATTTTTTCTGGCAGCTTCCGACAGGCCCGAGAAATAGGTTGCTAAAGTTTGAGCGAGAATTTCTTTTCGGATTTCTGGGCAAGCCTCGACAATGGCAGCCAGCATGGTCGCATTGAGGCCGCAGTTACATCTGAGCGCTAGAGCGGTGGCGTCGATCGTTGTAACGCGTTTTAGCTTTAGACCACGAGGAAGACGAATATCCTGTGGATCCTTCTTTGAATTGATGATGAGCTCGGTGCTTGCCGTTGAGCCGTCCATTATTTCGTTATGGGAATCAAGAAGGGACTCATGAAAAATAACGAGGACATCGGGATGTTTTATATACGAGGCCGTTCGGACGGGTTTTTTTTCTGTCGAAATGCGCACGTAAGAGCGAACTGGAGAGCCGCGCTTTTCAGAGCCAAAACTTGAGAAGTGATTACCCGAGTACCCCATTCCTAGAACGGCAGCTTCGGCTAAAATTTTTCCAGCGGAGTTGGCCCCCTGGCCACCGATGGCCTCCATGCGAACCGACAAGAGTTTGCGCAGAACTGCAGCTTCGGGCGCTTTCTTTTTAAACGGCCACATGCAGAGTCCTTAGCTAAAATGTGCGGATCCGCTGCCAATCGTTTCGTTGTTTAGCATCACGACATATTTAATCGGAAAGGCCTTGGACAACATAGCGCTGACGCCGCAGTATTTAGTTTGAGAGAGCGAGATAGCATTTAGATAAACTTCTTTATCCACAGGCCCATTAAGCACGAACGTGAGATTTGCTTCAGTAAAAACATAGGGAGGCGTCCCAGTCGATGAGGTGATATCAACCAGGACTTCAAAATTTTCATAACTCTGTTTGTGTTTTTTTAACAGGGCCACAACATCCATGGCGGTGCAACCAGCGAGACCCGCGGCAACCAATTCTTTTGGCGTCATGCCTTGGCCTTTTCCGAGGGGAGCCTTCGTATCCATCACAACAGTATTATTATCCGCTACAGCGTCGAAGCGCATGCCTTCTTTCCAAGTTAAAACGGATTTCATTGAGTCTCCTTTTGTTGCCGGATTATCAAATCGTTGAATTGTATGTATTATATTTCTTAAAAAATTTGCGCGCGGATTCTAGAATCTGGTTGTCCGTTAACTGATCTAGAGGCTCAACCCCCACTATGTGCTGGGCCAATTCTGCATGGTGATGCTTTTCAAGATGTGATTTAAAATGTGTTTTCGCCACGCCGGCGCCAAAAATTAGAAGTTCGTCAACTCGACC